>JANPCJ010000129.1:0-7570 GCA_031430895.1 Chloracidobacterium sp.
GTCCGGAAAAGCCGAGCTTTTCCGCTCGGCGAAAGGATCCGAAAGCTCAAGACTTTCGAGTAATTCCTCCCGCTTTCGTGTTCCCCAAAACTCTCGATAACCGACCTCGGCCATGGAACCATCAACATGGTCCGGCCGCCGGACAAAAAGCCCGATTGATGTCCCGACGCGTATGCCGACTTTTGTCTGTTTGGTTGAGAAAATGCTTGGATCGGGTTTGCCAAGCGGCGTTGTTTTTCCGGTCTCGCGGCTGTCGCCGTTGAGATTGTCGATCCAGACACGGTCAAATTCGCTAAGGAATTTCTTTCGCATCACGACGAACGACGGATCGCTCAGATATGAGAAATTCGAGATAAAGCAGACAATTCCTTGCCCGGTTTGCTCCGCGATCTTTCGCTCGGCAAGCCGGAAAAAGCGGACGTAGAGATCGTCCAAATTAAACTTCTTTATTCCCCATTCCTTTACCAGCCCTTTCTTGTAAACATCGATCTGAACCGACTCTTCTTCGGTCTGAGCAACACCAGCGAAAGCGTTATACGGTGGATTGCCAAGAATGACGAGAATCCGCGATTCCTTTTTGATCTTGTCTGCGGCATCCCGTTCCTGTTCAAATTCAGGATATGGCAGATGTTTCTTCGGATGCTCGTCCCAGCCGGTGAGGGAATTTGTGAGATAGACACCGGCGCGTTCTTTTTTGTCGTCGCTAAAACCGACGCCGAGCTGTTCGAGAAGCAGGCCGATCTGTAGATGCGAGACCACAAACGGAGCGGGCAATATCTCGAATCCGAAAACGCGCGACATCACGGCCCGTTTCAGCTTTTGGCCGCGGATCGAATCTTCGCCTTTTTCTGTCAAAGTTTGGTTGATGCGACGAAGCACCTCGACCAAGTACGCCCCCGTGCCGCAGGCCGGGTCGAGAACATAGACGCTCTCGTCCGCCAAACCGTCAGGTAGATTCAGCTCTTCGCGGAGAACGCGGTCGACTCGCTCGACCATGTAGCGAACGATCTCTTCGGGTGTGTACCAAACGCCGAGTTCCTTGCGAAGCTCGGGGTCGAACGCCTGTAGAAACGGCTCGTAAAAATACTGGACGGCGTGTTCCTCGGCAAAACGGGTGAAAAACTCGTTGCGAACGACGCGGTTGAGAACGTGTTCGGTCCAGTCAAGCACTTCTTCGAGGTCGAGCTGCCTTACGTTCGCGGGGGTTGCGAGCTGAGTGAACAGCACCGAGATCATCGGCACCCTCAATTCCCATACAGCAGTGCGCCATTGAAATCTGTCATCAATGGTGGGATGGCGTTTGTGCCAGAGCACCCAGGCAGAGAAAATACCGTAAAAGAGTGTCTGCACCAGCGATGAGCGAAAAAAGTGTTCGCCCTTTTCGCCTTCGAACTTGATGCCAAGCGATTCTTCAAGTGCTTTACGAATATTCCCCAGAGCAGAAACGTCGGCCATCTCGACCCGCGCCCTCGCGTCCCGAGCGTATGAAGCGAGAAACCACGCAACATCTTCGGGCTTCGCCAATGGTGCGCGGTGAAGCATTGCTCGTTTTAGAAATTCGACAAAACGCTCGTTTTCGGTGTCCGTTACGCCACCTGCATGATCGGCCTTAATCCAAAACGCCGACTCCTCATCGGCAATGCTGAATCTTTCGAGCTTTTGAGGTGAATTGTGTTCGTCCAAAACGATGAGAAGGAAATCCCGATAATTCGTAACCAGAACCTGCCGGTATGTAGCGAGATATTTTGCGACCTGATTGCTGTCGCTGATGAAATCAATTTTGTCCGATGTGCCCTTGATCTCAATCGCTCCGCGTTCCGGCAATTGGCCGGCAATCAGGTCATTCGAGCTTCTTTGAAACTGATTGGGCGTGAAAAGGCCGCCATCGGGAATGCCCGCACCTTTATTCGCCAGATTTATAACGCAACGGACTCTAGGCTTCAGGGACTTGCCGACTTCGTTGAAAAGAGTTTCAAGCGTTCCGTAATAAGACGTTTCCTTAACTCCCGCTGCCGACCGCCGGATCAGGCTCAGTTGTGAGAGATAATCTTTCAGAGGATTCATATCGACGAATGGAGTTTAGGTTTAGGATACTGGCGTGAATATTAACACGAACTGCGGTGAACTCGGTCCCAATCCATTCAAAACGCCCAAACCTCATTCTTCAGAGCGTTAATCCGAGGCGAGTGTCGGCGGAATCGATTGGGTCGGCGGGCGATATTATTAGGGCGTTTTGAGTCCCGCCGGCCTCTTCGCCGGCAAAGAGGCCGCCTGAAGGCGGGACTCAAAACGCGGAGGGCGGGCGGAAAAACGAAGAAGCCGCTCGTTGGGGACGTGCGGCTTCGAATTAACTTACTCGTGTTTTGGTTAGACGACCGAGCCGGGGTAGCTGGGGCCGAGGCGTTCGGCGTTGCCTTCGGCGAGGGCGTTGACAACTTCGTAGTGGAAGTAGTCGAATTTGGCGGCAACGGGCGGTTGGACTCGTTTGTCATACATCTCGCGGGAGCGGTCGATGGCTTCGCGGAGGCGTTCGTAGAGGTCGCCGGCCTCGCGGCCTTCGAGGACCTTTTTCTCGTTGTAGAGTTTTATCTCCGAAACGAGCAGACGGGCAAAGCGGCGGGCGTCGTTATGGATGCGGCGTTCATCGTCGGGCACCTCGATCGGCAGATCGACGGGCCTATCGCTACGACGCGGCTGCGGCGGCGCTTCCACCACCGGTTCGGCCACCGGGCTAAAGCCTGTACCGCTTATCGCCGTAGCAGGCTCATAAACAGCGGCGGGAGCCTCGAACGGCGAGCTTTCAAATGCCGCTGTTTCTATCGAGCCGCCCGAATCAAAACGAATCGCGCCATCCGTAGGCTCGGGCGCGGGAAACAGGTCGGGATCGGTCGCGGCCGTGTCGAATGCCGGTTCTTCAGGTTTCGGAGCAAACGCTTCCTGATATTCGGATGCGGGCTCCACGACATGCGCTTCGTCCGCCATGTCGTCGGGTGCAAAAGCCTCTTCCGCGGGCGGCGGCGTCTCAAATGTTTCAGGCGGCACCAAATCGTGAGGAAATCCGCCCTCGAAAGCGACGCTCTCGCTAAACGAAAAGTCGGTCGGCTTTTCTTCGGGCGAAAATGCCGGAAACGATGACGGAATGTCACGAATGGTCTCGTCAAAAGATGGTTCGGCAGCGGGCGGAGTTTCCTCGAACGACGGTTCGGCATGAGGCGGAGTTTCGTCAAGCGATGGCTCGGTCGCAGCCGGAGTTACTTCTGCGGCGTCTGGCGTTCCTTCGTCTCCATCATGCCGGGCGTCTTCAAAATCCGCCGCGACATGGCGATTCTCGGCCTTCGCCGCCTGCGTGGAAGCGAGCAGCTCGACGGTCAGGCCCGCGACACTGACCAAAGTTTCCAGGGCCTCGCGGTTGACCTCGGCACCCTCGTCGCCGTGATCGGCGTACAAAACCGCCACGGTGCGGTGCCGCGCAACCAGCGGAATCGCGTACATCCGGCCGGGCGCGCCAAATTCCAACGGCTCCAAAAATACAGCGTCTCCGGCACCAGTTGGAGCCTCGACCGTCTCGAGTGACCATGCCGCCGCCGCAAGTATCGAATCGGCCGACGCCGCAAAATGTATCTCACGTACCTTTGACTCTGCGGAGTCGGCGGCTCCAAAAACTTTCCAGCCGACAAAATGTTCGCTCTTGATAATGAAAAACGCACCGCGCGGGGCAAATGCTTCGGCGTGCGCGACCAGCGATTTGAGAATAGCCGATTGGGAATCTTTGGTGCTGATGTCCTTGATCGCATCACGAATTGCGTCGTATTTGGGGGCCGGTGCCGCATCCTGCGCCATCCTGACCGCCTCTTCCGTTGCGTTGGCAGCTATCCTGGAGCCCTCGTCGCGGGCCATGCGCAGATGTTCGGCGACCGAGCCGCGAAAGCCCTCGTCAAACTCCGGTTCCGACTCGAAACGAGCGGAAAAGGCTTGAAAGGCTTCGTCGAACTGAGTCTTTTGCTTCTCGAATTCGGACGCGATGCGGTCCTGAAATTCCTTCGCTTCGTTCCGCATTTCGGTGCGAGCGTTTTTGAGATATGTCTCGAATTCAGTTCGAAGGCTTAGTTCGAGTTCTTCGCTATTCACTTGGTTTCTCCTCCATCAAATCAAAAATGCAAGTTGTAAGGTATGTGCGCGGCCGGCGGCTTGCGGGTGAAAAAGTGTTGCCCTAAGGCTCACGATGGCGAACTGCATAGTACGCTATCAGTGTCGATTATGAACAATCTGTCGAGAAAATGTCAAGAAATACTTCAAAATCAACAAAATAAAGTTTGTTGAACGCGAGGCGAAGTACGCTAGACCGCGACGACCGTGATGGCGGGATCGATCTCTTCCTTAATCATATTCTCGATCGCCATCAGCGTTCCCGTGAGTGAGCTAGGGCAGCTTCCGCAGGCGCCTTCGTACCGAATTTTCAATGTGCTGTCCTCGTCCAACTCCAGAATCTCAAGCCACCCGCCGTCACTCGCAAGATACGGCCTGATACGTTCATCGAGCAATTCGTTGATCTGGACGAGCTTAGGATCGTCGCTCGCGGCGGCCGCAATTGCCCCGCCGACAGCCGCTGCCGCGGCTTTCTTTCCATTCCCGTTTGACATCTGCACTGCCTCAGCCGCCCGGATCGGTACGGCAAGCGAGGGCAACAGTTCGTCCCACTCGGCCTCGTCCGTCTTTTCGACCGTTATCATTTTGTCCATGTAAAAAACGGACACGACCTCGCCGATATCGAACAGAGATCTCGCCAAAACATCGTCTGCTCCCGCATCCGGTGTTTTAAACGAATGCGATGTGCCGTGAGACACCGGCTCTTTCAAAATAAATTTCACCGCGTTTGGGTTCGGTGTTTCCTGTATATCCGCAATCTTGGGCATTATCTCTTTACTTCAATCCTCGATCCAAAATGTAAAATCCAAATCATTACATTTTTGTCAACATTAGTTTATCGCAATTGGAGGGGAAATCACAAATTAGATTGCAAAACCAGTTTGCACCAGCCCGCGCGTAAAGTCTGTGTCAAAACTGGGCAATCGAATGAATTGGGCGAGAACTTAGCCACGAATGCACGAATAAATGAGGGACTTCTTCGTTTTTATTCGTGCATTCGTGGCTAATTCTTTGAAAGTGGTGACTTTTTGACACGGCCTCTTACTCGCG
The DNA here is from genome assembly GCA_031430895.1 of Chloracidobacterium sp. Classification (GTDB taxonomy): domain Bacteria; phylum Acidobacteriota; class Blastocatellia; order Pyrinomonadales; family Pyrinomonadaceae; genus OLB17. The sequence continues at coordinate 5,197 of JANPCJ010000129.1, forward strand.
GGCCTGTGCATCGCGCGTGTTGCTACCGCACCACAAAAAGAAAGAGCGATCGAGTTATCCAAAACTCAATCGCCTGAACTCAAAAATAGCGCTGGGCGCGAAAAACTACCGGCTGGTCAAAGGAGAGATACGCGAGTTCCGTTGCCTTTACTCGGTGATATGAATGTCTTCAGTCTTATTGACTCGCCCGGACAAAAACATGACGCCGAACACGACCATCAACAGGGCGAAAACTATCGCTCCGATCATGTACATCGTGTTTGCCGGCGTGGTCTGCCCGTATCTATAAAAGCAGAAACCAGCGATAACAAGACTAATAACAGATAAAAAGCCGTTAATCATAACTTTCACCTCCAATCGTCAAAAAGATTAGAACTACCAGGAAATTCCGGCGAAACTCGGCTACTTCATGCTTCGCCCCACCGATTCGGCACCTGCCCGATACATTTCAAAAACCGCTTTTGCTAAATGTAAGACAATATTAACTCCACTTGTGCCGGAAAGGCAAGCGATTTAATGCTCGGCGGAAGGCCGCGTGTCAAAGAAGGCCCGGTTCCGCGATCTAATCCGTCATTTACGCTCAGGATTCCGCCTTAAAAATCATCCGCCTGTTCCCTATACCTCTAGAAAATAATACGCCGATTGAAACTGAAAGGTTCACTCCAAATAGAAACTCACGCCGCCAGTCTAGCCTTAACGACTCTCGGGATGCCCTGGAGGTCGGGTAAGAAATCGACATCCTCCCAAAACGACGTGTCAAACATCTCTACGACGCTGGCCGCCTGGCCAAACCCGATCTCAATCAGCAGAGAGCCGCTTGATTTTAGAAACGCGGGCGCTTGGGCAATGATTCGTTCGATGATGTCTACTCCGTCCGTCCCGCCGAAAAGCGCCGAATGCGGTTCAAATCGTCCAACCTCGATTTGCAGGGATTCGAGATCGGATTCAGGAATATATGGCGGATTTGAGACGATGAGATCAAAGAGCTTCTTGTCGATCCCGGCGAAAAGATTAGCCTCGCGGAGAGTCAGTCTGTCTCGGACACCGTGTTTCGACGCGTTTCTTTCTGCGAGTTCCAGAGCCGGCTTCGAAATATCAACACCAACCGCCTTTGCATCCAATATCTCGTGCAAAATGGAAACGGCTATGCATCCCGTACCGACACCGATCTCACAGAATTCGGGCTTGTCGTTTTCGCACAAAATCGTAATTGCGGCTTCGACGAGAATTTCTGTTTCCGGCCTCGGTATCAGAACACCCGGCTTGACCTCAAATTCGAGGCCGTAAAACTCCTGCCGCCCTGTGATATATTGAAAAGGCTCGCGGCCTGAACGCCGGACAATTACACTCTCGAAACCAATCCATTCGTCTGCCGATAGTTCGTATTCGGGATGAGCCATCAGGAACGCTGCCTCCTTTTGCAGAACAAAAGCCAGTAGCGACCCAGCCTCGCGCCGCGCGTTGGGAATGCCGCCCTTTCGCAAGGTCTCTGCGGAGGCTATGATTGCCGCAAAAATGTCGATCCCTTTGTCAATAATTAAGAATTTTCAAAATACTGTGTAATAGTCTGCATCTGACAGTCCGGAAGGCGATCTTGCCCACGGGCTTGCCCCCGCTCTTGTCATATGGAGAGGTCAAGTAAGAGCGGGGGCAAGCCCGCCTTCCCGACTGCAAGTTGGGCAGAGTCGCTTAAACAGGCCGAACAAATCTAGCTGGAACGCCTGCGACGACTGTATTTGCCACAACATCTTTGGTAACAACCGATCCAGCCCCCACGATCGCTCCCTCGCCGATTGTAACTCCGGCAAGTATCGTCGCGTTCGAACCGATACTCGCGCCTTTTTTGACCGTGATCGGGACAACGGCCCAATCGGCCTCCAACTGAGCCGAGCCGTCGGGGTTTGTCGCACGCGGATATTTATCGTTTGTAAACATCACACCGTGGCCGATAAAGACATTGTCTTCGACCGTCACGCCTTCGCACAAAAACGAGTGGCTCGACACCTTACACCGTTTGCCGATCTTTACATTTTTTTGTATCTCGACAAATGCTCCGACCCGCGTTTCGTCCCCGATCTCGCAGCCGTAGGCATTGACGAATGAGTAAATTTTTACATCCGCGCCGAGTTTGACATCATTTAACCTGATGTGGTTCTCGCGCAGAAACTCGGGCGTAAATTCTGTTAATGACATCTCAAAACCCAAAGCTTTGCTGGAAGAGTTCTGCGGTTGAATCGAGCAAGTCACTATAGGACAGTCGGGAAGGCGGGTTTTCCCACCCGCTTTTGGGCGGTGGAGTAAGAGCGGGGGTAAACCCCCCCTCCCGGCTGGTCTTTCAATTCTTGTACGGGGTGCTGTGGTTGTTGGTGTCTGG
>JANPCJ010000130.1:0-12117 GCA_031430895.1 Chloracidobacterium sp.
CGGCTAAATTCACAACGTCGCTCCGCGACGAAAACATTGAAGCCTACAAAGTCCAGAAATACGCGACGTTCTCGCCGTCTCCATGTCATGCTATATCAACAATTACGGCCTTAACTTGGCGCGAATGGGGGCAAGCCCGCCCTTGACTGCAACTGGGGAAGGTGCTTTGATATTCCTAAGATTGACAATCATTCAAGATGAATTTTCAGAGCGAACAAACCTTAGTACAGTCAGGAAGGCGGGCTTGCCCCCGCTCTGTCATTTCATCAAACTCAGCCTAGACCTTTCCAATCTCTTCCACAAATGTCACCCGGTTTATCTCGTGCAGTGTCGACATTCCGAGAAACACTTTCTTGACAGCGGATTCTCTCAATGACGAGAGCCCTTCCTTCTCCGCCTGGCGGCGAATTTCGGAGCCCGGACGTCGCTCGATAATCATTTCGCGGATGGTGTCCGACATATCGAGCAGCTCGTGGATGGCGGTTCGGCCGCGATAGCCGGTGTGGTTGCAGGCGTCGCAGCCGACGCTGCGGAAAAAGACCTGATCGGTCGCGAGGTCTTCGCGGCGCATACCGGATTCGGTTAGCTCTTCATCGGTTGGAACGTATGGGCGTTTGCAGATCGGGCACAACAGCCGAACAAGCCGCTGGGCGAGAACGCAGTTCAGCGAGGATACAAAATTGTAAGGCTCGACGCCCATGTTCAAGAAACGTCCGATCACGTCGATGACGTTGTTTGCGTGGACCGTCGTAAACACAAGGTGGCCTGTTAGCGCCGATTGAATCGCGATCTGGGCCGTCTCTTCGTCGCGGATTTCGCCGACCATGATCTTGTCAGGATCGTGACGCAATATTGAGCGCAGCCCGCGAGCAAACGTCAGCCCTTTCTTCTCATTGACCGGAATCTGAACGATGTTGTGCAGCTGATACTCGACAGGGTCCTCGATCGTAATAATTTTGTCTTCGTCGTTCTTGATTTCGTTGAGAGCGGCATACAACGTGGTAGTTTTACCCGATCCCGTCGGCCCGGTTACCAGTACCATTCCGTACGGTTCCTTAATATAGAGCCTGAATCTGGAAACATCTTCCGGGTCAAATCCGACCACATCGAGATCGAGATTCTTAAAACTCTCGTTGATCTGCTCTTTGTCGAGGATACGGATAACCGCGTCTTCGCCGTAGATCGTCGGCATGATCGAGACACGGAAATCAACCGTGCGGCCCTTGTATCGAACGCGAAAACGCCCGTCCTGCGGAATTCTTCGCTCGGCGATATCGAGCTCGGACATGACCTTGATACGCGAGATCAGCGTTTGGTGAAACGAAATATCGATCGGATCGACTTTCGCATACAGCGCGCCGTCGATGCGGAATTTTACCTGAACGTCCCGCTCACGTGTCTCGATGTGAATATCCGACGACCGGTTTTCCATCGCGTTGTAGAGGATGGTGTCGACGAGTTTGATGATCGGCGACATCTCGGAATCATTGGCAAGACGGTCGAGGTCGAGCACCTCTTCGCCCTGATCCGTTTCTTTCAAGATCGAGATCTTAAAACCGGACGCGGCTTCCTGAAGGACACGCTGCGTGGAATCGCCCTTGCGCAGGACGACATCGATCGCCCCGGCTGTCGCGACATACGGCACGATGCGGACATTGAGCACGTTTTCCAGCTCATCCAAACGCTCGAGGTTCGTCGGGTCGGCCATCGCCGCATGGAGATTATTGCCATCGCGCCGCAGCGGCACAAACTGATTGCGGAGCATCAGATCGACCGGTATCCTCGCCAGCTCATCATGATCCACCGGCGACGGCTGTTCCGGCGGAAGCAGGTCGATAAAGGGCATGCGGTAGCGCTTCGCCAACTGTCTCGCCCCGGCAACCTCCGGCGGCTCCTTTTCAAGAAAATCGGAAACATCGACGGTTGGTGCCGCCGTTGCGGTCGGCGGCAACGTGGCTGTTAAAGGTTCTACTACAATTTGTTGTCCCATTATTTTTCTATCTGCGTCCGCCGGTTGGTCCGGATGAGATCATCTGGATGATCGGCAAATATATTGCAAGCAATATCGTAACGACGATGCCCGCCATGAAGAGCAGTATCAGCGGTTCGAGCAATGTCGTAAACTGTTCGAGCCTGACCTCGGCCTCGGCGTCGTAAAATGTCGCGACCTCATCCAGCATCTCGCGCAAGCTGCCAGATTTTTCACCGATGCCGATCATATCGAGACCGAGCTCGGGCACCCAATTCGCCTGATTCAAAGCCTCAGTAAAGCCGCGGCCCTCGCGGATCATCGGCAAAACGCCCTGGCTGCGGCGGCGCAGTTCGAGATTGTTTATCGACTGCGACGATATGTCCCACGCATCCGGGACCGTAATGCCGCCCGAGAGAAGGGTCGAGAGCGATCGCGATAGCTGTGCGGTCGCCATATTGCGGATCAAGTTTCCGCCGATCGGCACCTTTAGCAAGAACTTGTGAAGCAGCAACTTACCGCCCGGAGAACGCAGGAAAATAAAAAGTCCAAGGCCGACGATCAGAAGCAGCGGCAGCAGCCAAAAAATGTTGTTGATGATGCCATTAGAAAACCATAAAACTATCAGCGTCACGGTCGGCAATGTTCGATTGGAGCTCAGGCTCTTAAAAAGATCGGACATTCGCGGCACGATGTAGAGCGTCAAAAACGCGACCATCATCGTTGCTGCCAAAAGCAGAAAAGCTGGATACGCCAGCGCTCCGCGAAGCTTGCGCGAGACGCCGACGCTGCGTTTCAGATATATGACAAAACGGGAAAGGACATCATCAAGAGCACCGCTCTTTTCACCAGCCAAAATCGAAGCCGTGTATATCCTCGGAAACAAGCCCTGGGCCTCGAACGCCTCGGACAGCGGCACTCCGCTCTTAATCTTATCCTCGACGTCAACCAGGACCGCGCGAAGATTTGCCGACGCCGAACGTGTTTTCAACAGCCCGATGGACTGCAAAACCGGAATGCCGGCACGCAGCAACGCGGAAAGCTGTTGATTGAACAACAGAAAATCAGCCTGCTTAACCTTACCTTTCTTTCCGCCGCCAGCCATTGAGAGAACGGCCGACAACCCTTCTTTCGAATTCGAAACGGCGAATACGCGAAAGCCTTCGCTTTCGAGACGACTGCGCGCGTCGGCAGCAGCGGTCGCTTCCACGATTCGCGTTATGATCTCGCCAGACGGCGTTCCCAGGCGGCAAATGAATTCAGTCATACTAAATCGAAAATTATTACGAACAAAACGCGCACATCAACCCTCAATTTCGCAATTCTGCCCGGATTATAACACGCGTTCCCGCTCCAATTGTTGCGTGTAAATAATATGCGCTTTTCTGAGCCCGACCAAACAACCTCTACCGCTCTACCTACATCAAAAATTTGTATTGCGCTTGCACCACGACATTCACAAGAATGTTCTTTCGAAAAGGGGAAAGAATGGCCGTTACACGATTTTTGCGTTTCAGTCTTGCCGGGAGACTGGGCCGTTACGCTTTGGCTCTACTGTTTGGTCTTGCGCTCGTGTCGGTGATTGCCGCTCAAAACCCGACGCCGACGCCTCCGCCCGATGAACCTATTGACGCCCCGGTTCGCATCAAAACCGACCTCGTCTCTCTTACACTTACCGTCACAGATCAGTACAGCCGTTACGTTTCTGGGCTCAGTAAAAATGCGTTTACCGTCATCGACAACGGTCTCGAGCAGGAAATAACTTTTTTTAGCGACAGCGACGCTCCGGTTTCGATCGGCATATTGTTCGATGTTTCGGGTTCGATGAGCAGCGAAAAGATCCAGAAGGCCCGAAAGGCGCTTGAGCGTTTTATCACCACCAGTCATCCATCGGACGAGTATTTTTTAATTGCATTCAACAATCGGGCACAGCTTTTGATGGATCGCACACGTGATGGCGAGGCGATACTTAGAAAACTGACACTTGTCCAACCAAAAAATAACACCGCCCTTTACGACGCTGTTTACCTCGGTCTCGAACGTGTCACCCGCGGCTCTCATCAAAAAAAGGCGATGCTGATAATCAGTGACGGTCAGGATAATGCTTCGCGTTATAATTTTGGCGAGGTCCGACGGCTGATGAAAGAATCCGACGTTGTCACATACGCTGTAGGTATTTTGGACAAGGGTGATGCGTCCGGCGCTCTGGGTCTGCAGGGCCAGGCGTTTTTGGACGAGCTGAGCTCCGTGACCGGCGGTAAATCATTCTATCCACAGACCGATGTCGAAATGGACGAGATATTTGAGCGCATCGCCCTTGAACTGAGGCATCAATATTCGGTCGGCTACACCCCCAAAGACTTTCAGCCGGACGGAAAATGGCGTAAAGTGAAAATTAAGGTCAAACCCCCGCGTGGTTTGCCACGTCTAACGGTTCGCGGACGAGAGGGCTATTTTGCCACCCCGACCGCTACGTATCGCTAATCGCTTCGTCATTGAAATGAAAAGAATTGTACTGATAGCTTCAATTGCCGTGTTAGCAACGGGCTTTCTTCTCTTGCGTTCGGACGGTATGGGAATCTCGGCCCAAGCCGCCACTCCGACACCGACTCCGATTGCCGCTCCGACAATCAAACCGTCTCCAACGCCCACCCCGGAAGACGATGTTATTAAGATCGATACGGAGTTGGTAAATCTCAACGTCCGCGTTATCGACCGCAACAACCGGCCGGTCAACAACATCCAGCAGAAGGAATTTAAGATCTTCGAGGACGGTGTGCTTCAGCAAATCGATTTCTTTTCGAAATCCGAAGTTCCTACCAACTATGGCATTGTGGTCGATAACTCCGGCTCGATGCGTCAGCAGCTCGACAAGGTGGTCGAGGCGGGAAAGGTACTCGTCAACACAAATCGAGCGGATGACGAAACCCTGATTATTAGATTCGTCGGCCGCGACAAGATCGAGATCGAACAGCAATTTACCTCAAACAAAGCTGATCTCATCGACGCTCTGGATAATCTCTTCATCGAGGGAGGCCAAACAGCGGTAATCGACGCCGTGTATCTCGCTGTCGAGAATATCGACGAGTACGAGAAGTCTAAAAAGTCGGTTGACCGAAAACGCCGCGCGTTAATTCTTGTAACCGACGGCGAGGACAGGAACAGTTATTACAACGAAAAGCAGCTATTTGACCTTTTAAAAGAATCCGAGGTTCAAATATATGTCATCGGTCTCGTGGACGATTTGAGCAAAGAAGGCGGCTTTATCAGCAAGAGCCCACAGGCAAAAGCGAAAGCCTTCCTCGAACGGATGGCTACTGAATCAGGCGGAAAGGCCTATTTCCCAAAAAGTGTCGCCGAACTGCCAAGTCTGGCCCGCGAAATTTCAAGCGAGCTCCGAACTCAGTACTCAATAGGTTACATACCATCGAATGACAGGCGTGACGGCACTTTCCGTTCGATTAAAGTCGCGGTCGATGAGGGCCCGAACAAGGAAAAACGCATCGCCGTCTCGCGCGCCGGACGAACTGCGGACGGCGGCGCACCGCAACCTCAACGCAAGCCGGGTGTCGTTCAAAAGAATCCCTGACGTTTTGAGTCCCGCGTTTACGCGGCCTTTTCGCAATCAAAGAGGCCGCGTAAACGTGGGACTCAAAACTTGATTGGGCAATCGGCCAATTACGGTCTATACTTTTGGCTCCATGAAAGTACGGACAACTAGATCTAAGTTACAATTCACGTTTTCTCTGTTCGCCATCTGCGCTATTCCGTTTTGCGTCGCGGCCCAGCAGCCATTCATCACAGACGACACGGATGTCACTGAAAAGGGTAAGTTTCACCTCGAAATAATAAACGAGTTAGACAAGCTCCAGCCGTCATCGCTGCCGCTCCGCTATCAAAATGCTACGCGTGCGACCATTGCATACGGTCTGGCCGAGAATGTCGAGCTTAGCGTCGCCAGCGTCTTTCTGACGGTCGCGAGCCGCGAAAGCCCGCGTGTCGTCGCTGGAATCGGCGATACGACAATCGCGGTGAAATACAACTTTCGAAAGGAGAAGGAGAATTCCCGGCTCCCGGCGATGACGCTTAGCGCATACGTCCAAACTCCCACGGGCGACTCAAATCGCGGACTGGGTAGCGGTGTGGTCGATTACGGAATAATTGGCATCGCGCAGAAGACCATTTCCGAAAAGAATGTCGTTCGAGCAAATGCGGGCATTCTATTCTCCGGCAACACTTTGAACGGTGCTCTCGGAATAGCCGTCGTTCGCGGTAAGGTATATACTGGCGCCGTTTCGTATGTCAGAACGATCAACGAAAAATTACAATTGGGTGTTGAGCTTACCGGCGCCGTGACCGCGAGCTTCGAATTGAGCAAAGGCCAGCTACAGTCTCAGTTTGGCGGCAACTACCAAATCGGCAAAAACACAACCCTGGATTTCGGCGTCATCGCCGGCCGCTTCGCCGCAAGCCCGCGCGTCGGCTTCCAATTCGGGTTCTCACATGATTTTTAGACCTAAGTTCTGAGCCCCGCCTTCAGGCGGCTTCCTGAAATATAATCTGGATTCGCCCGGCCATTCAAAGCGATCATCCAAACTCTTTACTCCTTCGACCTCATCGCGCAAGATCGCGGCTGGGATCGGGCTGCCGTTTGTGGCGGAGCCGAATCCGCTCGCCGAGCGGAAAAGCTGTGCTTTTCCGGCCAGTGACCCTAATGATCCGAGCGGCTCCGCCGCCGAGCGGAGGCATAGCCTCGAAGAAGTTAGAGAGAGCGACGGCGAAGCAGAGCTTCGCCGCTCGGCAACGCGGCAAGCCGCCGAAGACGGCCCGTTTGCTCCGATAGATATTCTCGATTACAACTACGCTGTTCTGCATAGCCAGAGTTATCGTGAGAAGTACAAGGAGTGTTTGAAGATCGACTTTCCGCGTGTGCCTTATCCGAAGGATGCGGCGACGTTTTGGCAGCTTGTGGCGATGGGCGGCGAACTTCGACAGACACATTGCTCGAATCCGCTTCGGTTAATGAATTTATTACCGGCTATCCTGTCGGCGGCGGCAACATCGTCGAGAAGATCGCGTTCGTGACTGGATCGCAGGCGCCTGCTCTCCACGGCGGCGTTGCTTCCAGGCAAAAGGCCGCGAACAACAGTCGCGGCCTTGCTTATTGAATAGTGGAACGCTTTACTACTCCGGAACCGAGCCGGAAATCTTTTTTCGCGTCGTTTCACCGGTCCTAAGGACAGCAATGCCCTCGTCCACTTCGTCGTGCGGTCTTGGAATGACGTGGGTGGCGGTGACCGTTCCGATTCGGCGGGCGGCGGCGGCACCGGCGTCAACAGCGGCTTTTACGGCTCCGACCTCGCCGCGGCAGATGGCAGTGACAAGACCCGCGTCAATTTTTTCATAGCCGACGAGTTTAACATTTGCCGTCTTTACCATCGCGTCGGCGGCCTCGATCATGGCGACGAGGCCAAAACATTCGACCATTCCAAGTGCTTCCATATTCTACCTATGCCTTGCCTTTCGCTTCCGTGAAATATACAGTGTCGCCAGGGCAACAAGCCCCAGGCCGATAAATATCGCTAGAAAAAAGATAACAATCGCGCTAATCATTAGTTCACCTTTGAAAAACGGTCAAAAACACGGCGGCGGCGGCGATAACAGTTACCAATACCGCCAGCAAAACGATAACGCGGTTTGATGAATCCTCAGCCGGTTCCCAGACGAATACTGCCGGTTTCCGCAGCTTGATACGCGCCTTTCTTCTTTCAGCTGCGGCTTTTGCCAGTTTACCTTCATCCTCGACCTCGTCAATCTTGAAACGCTCGGCCAGATCGGCGAGAGCGGCCTGGGTTTCAGTATCCTTAGCGACCACGGCTCCATTTGTCTCGACGTCGAATACGGTTTCGGCGGCGGGCGCTTCTGCAACGCTGCTGCCGCAGTTGTAGCAAAACAATGTGTTCTCACGAACATCGACTCCGCAACTATCACAAGTGTCTAATTTTACTTTTGCTTTCGGCATCGTCTAAATCGTCGCAAATACCTCTTTCTCTTCGCCAAGATCGCGAGCCGAGGGCGTCAGGATCGTCTTCTTTGATATATAGATCTTTTCACCCCTGTTAACAGCCTGCCGCACATCGTCCTCACTGACGAATTCGGCGGCTACCATCGGCACAGGCTTTTGCACGGCATTCTGCGGCGTTATCTCGTGAATCACGGTCTTTGGCCCCGAATCGGGTGACGTCTCTCTTGGAGCAGGCGTCTCAGCCAACTTTTTGCTCAAGAAACTATCGACAATCGCCGCGATTTCGTCGCGATTCGGACGCCTTTGCACCGGCGAAGGTGCAGGTTGTGACGATGTCGCCGGTTGCATCGCGGAAACCGGTTTCGTTTCGAACGCGACACGCTTGATGTCCATCAGGTGAATCGGCGAAATATTGTCCGACGTCACATTGCCGCCCCACGATCCGCATCCGAGCGTCATCGACGGCGGCAAATCGGTCGAAAAACCGATTGCTCCATGCGTAGTCGGTGTATTGATAACCACTCTCGCCGCCGGCATCTGCTGACCATACGCTATCGCCGCCGCCCTGTCCTGTGTGTGCATTCCCGCCGTGTGACCCATTCCGCCATATTGCAGTATCTCCTGGCACCGGTTCGCGCCCTGTTTGACTCCATCGGCGACGTAAAACGCAAGAGTCGGCGAAAGTTTCTCGATAGACCAGGGATATTCACGGCCTACTCCGGCGCAATCAGCGAGCAAACACCGCGTGCCGTCCGGAATCGAAACCCCGGCAAGATTCGCGATAAACGCCGCTGATTTGCCGACAATTCCGGCGTTCAAAGTCCGCTGCGGCGTCAACAAAATCTTGGCAACGGCATCCGCTTCCGCTTGGCTCAAGAAGTGACCGCCTTGTCGTTTGAACTGTTCTCGAACCTGGTCTTCGACGGCGGAATCCACTACCACTGACTGTTCGGAAGCACAGATCGTACCGTTATCGAAACATGTACTCGTCAAAATATCCGCCACAGCTTTGGCAATATTTGCCGAACGCTCGATAAAAACGGGAACATTTCCGGGGCCGACACCGAAAGCCGGCTTGCCCGATGAATACGCCGCGCGAACCAGGCCGGTGCCGCCCGTCGCGAGAATAACGGCGGTACTGCGGTGCTTCATCAGGGTTTCGGTGCCCTCGATTGTCGAGGTTGTCAGGCAGATGACCGAATTTTCAGGCAGCCCAGCCTTTAGCCCTGCGTCGCGCATGACACGCGTGGTTTCGGCAATACATTTCGCGGCTGACGGATGCGGCGATAGAACAATCGTGTTGCGCGATTTTATCGCGATGATGATCTTAAAGATCGCGGTAGAGGTAGGATTGGTCGAAGGTATGATCGCCGCAACGACGCCGCGAGGGCTGGCGATCTCGACGATGCTCTCGGTTTCATTGACGACGCCAACCGTCTTTAAACCACGAAAGTAATTCCAAACATCCTCGGCGGCAAAGCGGTTTTTTTCCCGTTTGTCCTCGGCCTTTCCAAAACCCGTTTCCTCCTGGGCCAATTTACCGAGCCGCGCCGCGTCAGCCAAAGCCGCACCGGCCATCGCTTCGCAAATCGCGTCGATCTTTGCCTGATCCAGCTTGCTGACAGACTGAAAGGCAAACGACGCGGCCTCAACCGCGTCGCGTGCTTCCTGTTGAGCAATCAGATCTTTGTCACCCATCTTCTTCAATACGAATCAAAAATTAAAAATTTAAGGAGGTCCCGCAGAGAACCTATCGTCGTTCTTATTTCTTACTCCGCGATTTTTAATTCTTAATTTTCAATTTTTAATTCGTTCTTTCGTTCGCGTGGCTTCCGCAGGGATGCCGTCGTCGCCCGAACTCAGCTGCCGTCCGCCGCCTTCGAGAGCCTTTTCATCCGGGCTTAGGCCGACGGCGCCGCCTTTTGGCAAAACGCGCTCCACCTCGCCGTGGGGACGCGGAATTACATGGACGCTAATAAGCTCGCCGACCCGTCGGGCTGCGGCCGCACCAGCGTCGGTTGCTGCCTTGACCGCTCCGACATCGCCGCGGACAAAGATCGTCACATATCCCGCGCCGATATATTCCTTGCCGATCAGTTTAACATTCGCGGCCTTCACCATCGCATCCGCCGCCTCGACCGCACCAATAAAACCCTTGGTCTCGACCATTCCTAAAGCCTCTAAACTCATTGATTGTTCCTCGCTATTTGATTTGCTCTTCAAATCTTAATATATGTCCGCCGCAATGCCCAAACGCGGGCACGAAAATTGACCATACGATTGACACGCCCGCCCGTTGAACGCTATATTTCAACCAAGAAAGTTCGCTGTTTGTTTTGTTTTTGACGCGTCGGCAGAAAAACTGAAAATGTCCTTAACCCTAGGTGAAAAATTGCGGCAGGCCCGCGAAGAGCGGGGGTTTACTCTGAGCGAGGTCGCCGAGCAGACGCGCATCTCATCCCAATATCTTGCATCTATCGAGCACGACGACTATCGAATCCTGCCGGGCGGAATTTTTAATAAGGGTTTTGTAAAATCGTTTGCAAAATTCGTCGGCATTAATGAACAAGAAGCCCTGGCAGATTACGCAAGTCTCATTGCCGAATCTGAGATTGCAAAAATGGATGACCCCGTTCCCTTTCGGCCTCAGGTTCTCACGGATGATCGATCGTACGGTTCGATGATGCCGACGATGATCGTCGCCGCCCTCATTTTGGCGCTGATGACGATCGGAATTCTTTATGGGTTGAGCTATTTAAGGGAACCCGTCGATCCGGGCGTCGCCGCCAACACGCCGAGGACAAATACGAATTCAAACGTCGGATCGCCGGACGCAAAACCCGACGGCCCGCTGTCTGGCGTACCTGAAATGGCAAGCCTGAAAATTGAGTTTAAGGCCCTTACATCAGCCGTCTCACTAAGTGCGACGAACGACGGAAAATTGAGCAGTAGTACAATAAATGCAGGATCATCCGCCATGTTCGAGCCAAAGGAATCGCTAAAACTCAGCTATTCGCGCTCCCTCGCCTCCGCCGTCCAGATGACGATCAACGGCAAATCTATCACGCTCCCTGCCGAGCCTCTGGTTCCGAGACGGAAGTCAATAGAGTTTGAGATAAACAAAGCGAATCTTGCCCAAATATGGGCTGACGGAGCGATTTCTACGAGTGTTCCACCCGCGACGACGCCCGAAAATGCGAATGTAGCCAGTGTCCCGGTGAGCTCATTGGCGCCAACGCCAACTGCTCCGGCGCAGCCCGCGCCGAGGCCGACTGTCGCCCGCACATCTGCCGCACCAACACCAGGCGCAAGCCCCGCCGACAGAGTAAGGACAGTCGCGACGCCGTCGAGACCCGTAGTTATAACAGTACCATCCGCCAATAGGCCTTGATCTCGGTCAGAGCCGCGATTGAAAACCAATATTATCCCTGTCCGCGACCATTTGCGGGCATTTTTTTTTACGATAGAATAGTAAGATGAATATCACCGAAATGACCGAAGGCCTGACATTTGACGACGTAATGCTCATCCCGGCCTACTCCGAGATCCTGCCCGGCGATGCCGACACGCGAACGCGTTTTTCCCGCAATATTAGTTTAAATATACCTCTTTGTTCGTCTGCCATGGATACGGTGACCGAAGCCGGCCTGGCGATAGCTCTCGCGCAACAGGGCGGGATCGGCGTGATTCACAAGAATTTCTCCATCGAGCAGCAGGCCGAGGAAGTGGATAAGGTAAAACGCAGCGAGTCGGGGATGATCGTCGATCCGGTCACGATTGATCAAAATAAACTGGTCTCCGAAGCCTTATCGATCATGGGCCGTTTCAAAATCAGCGGCGTACCGGTCGTAGATGGCGAAGGCCTGCTCGTCGGTATCATCACAAATCGCGATCTGCGATTTGAAACCCGCTTCGATATTCCGGTGTCAGAGATAATGACGCCGCAACCGCTGGTTACGGTTCCCGTCGGCACAACTCTCGACGAGGCAAAGGTCAAGCTGCAAAAACACCGTATCGAAAAACTGCTCGTTGTTGACGAAAACGGCCATCTAAAAGGACTGATTACGGTAAAGGACATTCAAAAAGCGATAAACTTCCCCATCGCCGCCAAAGACGAGCTTGG
>JANPCJ010000131.1:0-13233 GCA_031430895.1 Chloracidobacterium sp.
GCGAGCTTCGCAGGCAGAATAAATCAACCACCGAAAAACCAATAGATAACTAAGCTTGTCTTGGTATTAAATCAAAAAAGGGCGTGAGGATTAGTTCTCACGCCCTTTTACTTTCTACTCGAAAGTCTTGAGCTTTCGGATGCTTTCGCCGAGCGGAAAAGCTCTGCTTTTCCGAACGATCTCTCTTCTCTTGGCGGCTCCGCCGCCGACCGGAGGCATAGCCTCGAAGAAAAAGGGGAGGCTGACGGTGAAGCACAGCTTCACCGCTCGGCGAACGGCGAAGCCGCAGAGTCAGAACCGGGAGCGGTAGCGACTGGGTTCCCCGGCGATATCGATGAGTCAAGTTCCGATCCTACGGCTCCGCCGCTCGATGTGCGGAAAGGCTCTGCCTTTCCGGTTGACCAATCCTCTCCTCGCGGCTCGGCCGCCGGGCCGAGGCATAGCCTAGAAGAAATGGTGGCGGCTGACGGTGAAGCAGAGCTTCACCGCACATCGAACGGCGAAGCCGTGAAAACAGAAAGCAAAACAAACCAAGAACCAGCTTCGCCGGAATTGGTAAATCGGTTTTCGATGCGTCCGGGCGATGTCTCCGATGCGTATCAGTCATGGCCCGCGTTGAATGAACTCTCCGAAGTGAATTCAAACGGTCTGATGGAAAAGCGCGGCGGTGCGTTGATAGATATTGGCCGCGATAATCTTGAAAAGCGGATGAAGATGTATTTCGATAAAAACGTTTCGTGGGACGATCTCAGGCGATTTGATAGCGGCCTGACAAAGGACATGGCCCGATTCAATGCAAGGAAGGCACGTGAAAAAGTGATTTCTAGTTCAAGTTTTCAAGCTGAAAGAATTCTGCCGTATTCGATTCGACCTTTCGAAAATCGCTGGTGCTATTTCTCGGAGATTCGACCGCTTTGGAATGAGCCTCGTCCTACACTCTGGCAGCATTTTGATAAAAACAGTTTGTTTCTGCTGACTCGATTCAAAGCGTCAAAAAAACCGGAAGGGGTGCCATTCTATTCAACGCCAAATCTAAGTGACGACCATTTTTTATCACCAGACGCGATTGCTATTCCGTTTCGGTTACGTGTCACCGAAGTCGAGTCGAAGAATGAGAATCAAGATAATCTCTTTGGGAAAGTCGAAGATATAACAAGGGCCAACCTTTCGGAATCAGCACGCACCTATTTCCAAAGCCTCGGCTTCTATAATGTCGATGATGACGCGCAAAGCGCTTCCCTAATCTGGTATCACGCCTTAGCTATCGGTTATTCGCCGGAATATCTAACCGAAAACGCAGACGGTGTTCGTCAGGATTTCCCGCGAATTCCATTACCCGCAAATCGCAACGACCTGATCGCATCGGCGGAGCTTGGGCGGCGTGTTGCGGCTTTGCTCGATACGGAAAGAGAAGTCGCGGGTGTGACCGCCGGTTCGATCGGAAGCGAGCTTCGCACGGTCGGTGTCGCGGCTCATATCGAGGGCAAGCAATTTCAGGACGACGATTTTAAGGTCACCGCCGGTTGGGGCCACGGCGGCAAGGACGGCGTGACGATGCCGGGGAAAGGAAAGGTGCAACGACGAACAATGAGCGAGGCCGAACTTGTGGCTGGAACGCTCGCCGAGCGGAGGCGTAGCCTCGAAGAAGTAGCGGAGACCGACGGTGAAGCTGAGCTTCACCGCTCGGCGAACGGCGAAGCCGTGAGACCCGAAAGCCAGCCGGAGACGCTCGATATTTACCTAAACAACCATGCCTATTGGCGAAACGTCCCCGAGCGTGTTTGGAACTACTACATCGGCGGCTATCAGGTCATAAAAAAATGGCTCAGCTACCGCGAATTCGCTCTACTCGGACGTCCGCTCAACCTCGATGAGATAACCGAGGTCACCAACATGACCCGCCGCATCGCGGCATTGATCTTGATGGAATCGGAGTTGAATGCGAATTACCAGAAAGTCAAAGCCGCAACTTATGCTCTAACGACTGAGCCTGATCGCTTACATCAAGGCAAAGAATCTTCTTAATAAGAATCCCCGTCAAAAAAGAGATATTCGAGGAAGACGAGGCCGAGCAGCTCGCCGACTATCTTGCCAGCTACATGATGGAGCATGCCGTTTTACCGAATACAGGCGAGACGGAATTAGCTTAAGGCCTCGCCTGCGTTCCCGGCGAAGAGGCCCCAGAAGGCGGGACACAAAACAGGGGCTTAGTTGACGGCCGACGACGCGATGACGTGGGTTTCGTCTAGTTCGACGATCAGGCTGTCGCCTGCGGTGGCGTGGCTGTTGTCACGGTAAGGGTTGCGTAGAACAGCGGTGTCGGGCCTGGTATTACCCTCTGAGCGGCGGTCGGGGGCGATGCGTTTGCGCACTTGTTTGCGGTCGTACATGGCGCGGTCGGCGGCGACTATCATTTGGTCGAAGGTTTCGCCGTTTTTTGGGTAGCCTGAGGAACCGAGGCTGACGCCGACCGATGCGGAGCGGCCTTCGCTGACAGGAAGCGAGAATTCGGCGACGGCGATTTCGATTCGAGTGCAGAGATCGGCCACGTCGCCGGGCGTGGTTTCGGGTATCAGGGCGACAAACTCGTCGCCGCCGTAGCGGGCGAGGAAATCGTAATCGCGAAGCTGTTCACCGATGACCTTGCCGACCGCCTTTAGCATCTCGTCGCCCACCTTGTGGCCAAAGCCGTCGTTGACCGCCTTAAATCCATCCAGATCGAGCATCAACAACTGGAAGCTGCTGCCTCCGCGCATGGCGCGCGCCGACTCTTTTTCAAACTGCATTTGCAGGCTGCGGGCGTTTGGCAGACTGGTCATCGGGTCCGTCATGGCGTGTGTGCGAGCCTCATCGTGTTTTAGAGACTTGCCGATGGCGTCGGCGGCGATGCGCGAAATGGTTTCAAGCAGGCGGATGTGTTCTTCGCCGTATTTTTCGAGGTCGCGGGTGTAGATGGTGACGGCACCGAGCAGTTCGTTGTCCGCGATCAACGGTACCGAGGCCATCGTTAAATAGTGTCCCGACAGTTCTGTCTGAGAATAGGCGAAATCGAGATCGGGATCGACATTGAGGACAGTCTCGCGTGTTTTTAAGGCGAAACCGGTCGCGCCCTGTCCCGGTTTTAGACGCCGCGATTCGAGCAAACCGGCGTGATCGCCCGAAGCGTACGCTACGGCGGCGGTCCGTTTTGCATTGTCGAGCAGATAGATTGCGCTCGTGTCGAAAGGCACGAATTCCGCGATCTTTTTGGCGAACAGATCGAGCGTCTCATGCAGATTCTCGGCCGAACTGAATTCTCGCGCCAGCTCGTAGAGGCTAAAGACTTCGCGGTTTGCGAGTTTGATCTGCTCGACGTAGTTCTGTTTGCCGCTCTCGACGTTTTCGCTCTCGTCGTAGGAAAGGCCTTCGGCGTTGATCTGGGCCTCGAGGCCGGCGAGGTTGCGTATCAGCGTGTTTACGATCGCGGGGTCGAAACGCGTTCCGGCTTCGGCCTGAATGATCTGTCTCGCTTTTTCACGTGGTATAGCCGAGCGATACGGCCGGGCGCCCCGCAGTGTGTCAAAAGCATCGGCGACCGACAAAACACGGGCGGTCAGCGGGATTTCCTCGCCGCGCAGACCCTCGGGGTAGCCTGTGCCGTCCCAACTTTCGTGATGATACTTGATGGTTGGGATAACCGGCGACGCGAAACCGACCTTTTCGAGGATCGATGCGCCGACGCGCGAGTGTATCTTTGTTTTTTCCAGCTCGGCCGGCGTCAGTGCGCCGGGCTTGTTCAAAATATGATCGGGCACGGCCAGCTTGCCGATGTCGTGGAGCAGAGCACCGGTGCGGATCGCGTCAATATCGCTCGCCGGGAGACCGAGTATCTTGCCGATGCCGACCGCGTAAATCTGTGTCCGCCGCACGTGACCCACCCCGACCTGGTCGCGGGCGTCGATGGCCGTAGCCAAAGCCTCTACGGTTGCCAGGTGAATTCGACTCGCTTCAAATATTTGTTTTGTCTTCTGCCTCAGCCGTTCGATGTGAATTCGGTAAGCGGCAACTCCCAATGCAATTAGCGGAACGATCACAAACCCCAGCTCAATGCCGAAATACGCGAACAAAAACCAAAAAACCGGAATTCCGGTCAACAACATGCCCGACCAGAGCATCTTGGTCCTGGTTGTATATCTCGTGGTTAATAAGTTTTTCATCGTGCCATTTGAGCCGTATGCTGGAAATTAGAAACTGCGAATGTAGTCCGTTCTCCGTATTTTTATATACAAACGCCGTGCCAAAAGTGTCGAGAGCACGGCGATCCCAAAATGACTGAGCGGATGAAATCAGAGCGACTGAAGCTGAGAATAGAGCGGTCAGAATGACCAGTCATTTTGACTGAAATAGGTCAGATTGAAAGGCAGATCATCGTAGAACATGGCTGCCAAGCCTGTTCTACAACACGGCTTTCACTCAAGCTGAATGAAACCGCGCCGGTTCCACTGAAGTTGAGCGAAACGACAATTGATCGACAGACTAGGCAGTCTGTCGTACGTTTAGTACCGGTGATCGTCAAAATCGTAGGTTTCAAATCCATCGCGGTCTGTGTGCTCGTCTACCTCTGACTCGCTTTTGAGATCAAGCTCGATGGGGTCGAGTCCGACAACGACGAGCGAAGAGCCGCACTCTTCGCATGAGACGCCGTCGCCCTGTTCGCATTCGGCATCGACAAAAACTTCTTCAGTACATTCGGGGCAAATCGATGTTGGCATTTCTGGTGATCTCTGAAAATCCTAAAGGATATTTGTGTTTCGCCCGGCAACCGCGTGAAAATAGGCGTTACAAACAATCTAACTTGAATCCGCCGCGTTTTGCAAGACAATAGCGGCATGTTTTCACCCGTGATGATTTAGAATGCGCCGCCCGCGTCAAACTGACCATGAACTTTCCGTTTCAGCTTATCTCCGGCACCGATTTCGACGTCATTGGCTTTGGAACAAATGCCGTCGATTACCTGGTTCGCGTACCCGAATACCCGGCCTTTGACTCGAAGGTGGAACTGATTAACTACCTGGAAGCGGCGGGCGGCGAGGCGGCTTCGACGATGGTCGGGCTGCGGCGGCTGGGATTCCGTACGGCCTATGCGGGGCGCTTCGGTGATGACCATGCTGGTGAGATTGGACTGAGATCATTAATAGATGAAGGCGTTGACGTGAGCAATGCCGAAATCGTGCCTGAAGCCCGAACGCAGGTAGCGTTCATTTTGATCGACGCGAGAAACGGTGAGCGAACGGTGATCTGGCAGAGGGACAAGCGGCTTGGCTACGCCGATATCGATGCGCCGGTAATGGTCGCCGCACAGGGAAGAATATTGCACATGACGCCCCACGATACGCTGGCGTGTATCCGCATGGCGCGGGCCGCGAGGGAAAAGGGCGTGATTGTTTCGATCGATGTCGACAATGTTTTTGACCATATCGAAGAGTTGCTCCCGCTGGTCGACATATGCATCGCGTCGGCGGCGTTTCCCGAAAAGCTTCTGGGTGTCGCGGATAAGCAAACGGCGATGCGTGAGATGGCGTCGCGATTCGG
The DNA here is from genome assembly GCA_031430895.1 of Chloracidobacterium sp. Taxonomy (GTDB): domain Bacteria; phylum Acidobacteriota; class Blastocatellia; order Pyrinomonadales; family Pyrinomonadaceae; genus OLB17. The sequence goes on from JANPCJ010000131.1 coordinate 5,572, forward strand.
CTGCGCGGTGGTGGGCATTACGCTCGGTGCGGCTGGCTCGATGTTTTTGTCGCAGGGAGCGTTCATCGAAACGCCGGGCTTCGACGTGCCCGGCGAATGCGTAGATACGACTGGTGCCGGCGATGCCTTTCGCGCCGGTTTCCTGTGCGGCGTGTTGAACGGCGATGGCGTCGAAGAGAGCTCCCGCATCGCAAACGCCGTCGCCGCTCTAAAGTGCCGGGGCCTGGGTGCCCGTGCGGCCCTGCCTGACGTATCCGACCTGAGTTTGCTCATTCCTGCGTTCATCGCGTAGGGATGTAATGAATTTAGCCGTGGGTTTAAACCCACGGACAAATCTTCGCCGCGTAGCGGCGGTTGAATTTAGCCGTGGTGTTTTAACCCAGGGATCAGGGGACAAAGCGGGAACTTTGTCGCGTCAGCGACAATTGAATATTCGCCGTCGTTACTCAACCGTCGCTATGGCGACGCGAAATCGTGTTGCTCGATTTGTCCGTGGGTTTAAACCCACGGCTAAATTCATACATCGCTACGCGATATGGCGACCGCTACGCGGCGAAGAGAAAACGCGTTATCACAGTTTATCCTTAAAAAACCCCGTCACGAGAGCCCAGGCGTCATTCGCGGCCGCCGCGTTATAAACTCCCGGCCGCGTGTCGTTAAAGAAGGCATGGTCCGCGTCATATTTGACCGTGTGGACGGGCAGTTCAAACTGCTCGGCGACATCTTCCAGAAACCCAACCTTCTCCGGCGTTATCCATCCATCCCGCGTCGCCGAGATAAAGATCGTCGGCGTCGTAAGTTTCCGCAAAATATCTTCTTCCGGTATATCTCCGTAAAAAGGCGCGGCGGCGCTTAAACCTTCCAATTCGCAAGCCGCCCGCAGGGCATAGGTCCCACCCATGCAATACCCGGTGATGCCAAAATGCGAGAGATCGAACGCCAGCGCCGCCGCGCCCATCGCGTTCATAATAATATCCAGACCGTCTTCGATCCGCAGGTCACTCATCATCCGCGACGCTTCTTCGCTGTCGGCCGCGATCTTGCCGCGGTACAGGTCTGGCGCGACGGCCACGAACCCTTCGTCGGCGTAGCGCCGAGCGATGTCTTTAATATGATCGTTCAGTCCCCAATATTCCTGGATGACGATAACGGCCTTGCCGCTCCCGCCATCCGGCAAGGCCGCGTAAGCATTTGAGCGCCCGCCGGCCGTATCAAACGTCAGCATTTCATTTTTCACGAATGGATTCTCCTTACAGCTAATGCAGGCAATTATATACGAACCCGGCCGCTTCAGCGACCTCTGCGTCCTCCTCCGCGGACTCTGCGTTAAACCCAATCTTGACTACTATTCAACTTAACTTTAGCGCAGAGATCGCTGAGGCGGACGCAGAGATCGCAGAGAAAACTAATCGTGCGGTCCCGCTTAAGTAAATTCCTAGTGCTTTAGACGTTGCTGCATATTGCCGGGCGACCGACTTTCACACTGGTCTTCCTTTGTTCAGACCTAAGGAAAGGGTTACAAAAGCGTTACAGAATATGCACCAGAATTTGAAGAGATTTGACTAACTTTCTTGTCCCGCATGAATTTAGGGTTGACAATAACTAATATTTCATTTACTTTTATCAAGCAATTTCTAAAATTCTGTAAATCAAGCATAAGGTCAAGACAAAAGCCTGCAAATGGTAATTGGACTTCCTTGTAGTAAAAAAAGAGGAGATCGGTAATGAGAAATTTACTTTCCCGCGGCGCGTTCCGCATCGTTTTATCGTTATTTGTTTTTGGTTTAGCGGTCGGAGCTTTTATAAAGTTCTCCGAACAGGCGTCGTCGCAAGAAGCTGAGAATCGCTTTAGCACCGCCGAGAAGCCGGCCGCCACTTTCCCACAGCAGGAAGGCACAATTACCCATTATGAAAATGGCATTTCACAAATTACGCCCAGTGCGTTCGGCATAACCGGACCGGTGCGCGATTTGCCGATCTATGACGAAAAAACCGTCAATACTCGGCGGCTGCGCGAGGAGCGCAGAAAAGAGATGCAGCGTGAAAAAGGCATGACGGAAGATCAAATCCAAAAGGATGACATCAACCGTCAGAATGCACGCCGGATCAAACGAACGCTTTCTGACGCAGGCTCCGGTGAAGGGCCTTTTGAGGATCCGCTTCTAGGAGGCAACCTACGACCTGAGGCGCCGCAAGTTATGCCGCTGCCCGGTTTGACCTTTGATGGAGCGACTCAGGCTGACAACGCCGCCACTGGAATAGGCGCGGTATTGCCGCCCGATGTAAATGGTGATGTCGGCCCGAACCATTACGTCAGTTCGGTCAATCTGGTTTACAAAATTTTCAATAAGAATGGCACGGTCGCTGCTGGTCCGTTTGCGACTAGTGCTTTGTTTTCCGGACTCCCCGCTAATGACCCTTGCCGTACTTTGAATGATGGCGACCCGCATGTTTTGTATGATGCGCTGGCTGACCGCTGGCATATCAGCCAATTCGCGTTGGGCGGCTCGTTTGGCACAACATTTAACGCACAGTGCGTTGCCATTTCCACGACGAGCGATCCCACCGGCTCATACTTTGTTTACAGCTACGCTTATCCGGGCAATCTGTTTAATGATTACCCGAAGGTCGGTCAGTGGACCGATGCTTATCACTTTACTTTTAACCAGTTCAACACGGGCGGTACCGCCTTTGTCGGAATGGGCTTTTTGAGCCAGGATCGCCCCAAGGCGCTCGCCGGCGACCCGACCGCTTCCGTTGTTTACACAAATATCGCAACCATCGACCCCGGTGCCGGTGGCGGCCTGCCGCTTGATATTGACGGCATCATTGCTCCACCCGCAGGGATGGCCGCGGTTATCGCGGAATACAGGGCGGATGATTTTGGCGACCCGCTCGACGCGATACGCTATTACCGTTGGGTGCCAAATTTTGTGACGCCCGCAAGTTCCACCATCACAGTCTTGCCTGACGTTGCCCTGGCGGCGTTCGATGTTAGAAATCCGGCTGGACGCGGAGACATGGAGCAGTTAGGCGGAGCGAATCTCGATTCGATCGGAGATCGCCTGATGCACCGTTTTGTTTACCGCAATCTTGGCACACAAGCGGCGCCAATCAACTCCATCACCGGCAGCTTTACCGTCAACGTAAGTGGTGTGAACCCAACGACGCCGGGAACTTATCAAGCAGGCATACGCTGGTTTGAGATGCGTCGCACGGCCGACGTGTTCACGGTATTCGACCAGGGAACGCATTCTTCGGGAGCGATCAGCGGCGCCACCGGTTTGAATGACTGGATGGGCAGTTTGGCTCAGGACAATGATGGAAATATTGCATTAGGCTATAGCCAATCGTCGACTACACAACGGGCGGACATTAAAATTGCCGGTCGCACGGGCGCGGCACCCGCGGGAACTCTGAACGAAGGCGAAGCACTGTTTTTCGCGGCGGCTGGTTCGCAAACCAGCACCAGCAATCGATGGGGCGACTACAGCGCGATGAATGTCGATCCGGTTGATGATTGCACATTCTGGTATACCCAGGAGTACAACGCCACAACGGGCGGTGCTCCGTGGTCGACCCGGGTCGGCAGATTTATCTATCCGTCATGTACGGCGGCGCAGAGAGGAACGATCCAGGGCACCATCACATTTTGCTCGAGCGGTAATCCCGTCAATCAGGCTTCGGTCGATGCGACGGGCAGCTTTAACCGGCAGACCATCGCCAACGGAACCTACTCAATGACGGTCCCGCCGGGAACATTTACTGTATCCTCAAGGAAGGGCGCGACTACCGTGGGTACGACGACCCCGTCAGTTGTCGTTGTAAACGGTGGAACTTCCCAGGCAAATATCTGTCTTCAGGGCGTAGCCACGCTGGCCGCGGGAACTGCCACGCTGGTCAACGAAAGTTGCGCGCCGGCAAATGGCGTGATCGATCCCGGCGAGACCGTAACGGTTGCGTTTGGCGCGATCAATAACGGCGCGGCGAACACCGTCAACGACGTGGGTACGCTTGCGGCGACTGGTGGTGTAACCGGCGTCATGGCCCAGCAAAACTATGGCGTCATCGTGGCCGGTGGTCCGCCCGTATCCCGGAATTTCGTCTTTACGGCCAGTCCGACCCTGGCGTGCGGAGCGCCTATCACCGCGACCATTCAGCATCAGGACGGCGCGACTAATCTTGGCAACCTCGTTTACAATCTCCCGACCGGAGCACTCGGGCCACCGGCGAACGCTGTATTCACGACGGGCAACATCGCGGTTCCGATACCCGACCTTGCGACCGTGAATATTCCTATTAGTGTTCCTGCCACCGGTGTTGTCACCGATCTCAACGTCAGGGTTCGGCTCAATCATACCTTTGACGCCGACCTCCAGATCAGCATTGTCAGCCCAAGCGGAGCCATCATTCCGCTCGCCACCAACCGTGGCGGCGCCGGAGACAACTTCGGCAGCGGAACAAACGACTGCGCCGGGACTAAGACCATATTTGACGACAGTGCCCCAACTGCCATCGCAGCCGGTGTGGTGCCCTTTAACGGCTCATTCAGGCCGGAATCACCTCTATCGGGTCTTAACGGAGTCTCGACCGCCGGTACCTGGAATCTGCGCATCGCCGACACGGCGGGTGCTGATGTGGGCACGGTTGGCTGCGTTGATCTGGATCTGACGCGGGCATCATTTAGTTGCTGCGGCGGCGTGGCGACCCCAACTCCGACGCCAACACCGACACCGACCCCAACACCGACACCGGCACCGGGATCATGTCCGACGACCATTACTCATTCAAGCAGCCAGGCGATCACGGCGCTCAATTCGGTTTCGTGTAACGCTGGCGGTATTCATAGGGACAACAGCTATTGGCGTGCCTTTAACATGGCGGCCTTTGGCGTCGGAGCGGCGCAGGTCTATAACATCACCTCCGTCCGCTTTGCGGTCGAATTGGCCAACGACGCCGCCGGAGCCGGACAGCCGGTAACCGTGCGTCTTTACTCAAATGCCGGCGGAGCATTCCCGGGCGGCGCGAGAACGCTGCTGGCCGTAGGCGGAACGACAAACATCACCGTTCAGGACTCTGCGACTGGCACGGTTCTAAATGTTCCGGTGGTTGCGATCGTCCCGCCGGGAACTTCGGAATTGATAATGGAGGTCTTTACTCCCGATGCCATGGTGACGGGCCACTCGTTCTTCATCGGCTCAAACACGGCCGCCGAAACGGGCCCCAGCTACCTCAGCGCGGCCGCTTGCGGTATAGCAACACCGATGACGACTGCAGCTATCGGTTTCCCGTCCATGCACATTGTCATGAATGTCAATGGCAGCTGCCCGGCCGGCGGACCGACACCGACCCCGACACCAACACCAACACCAACTGCCACCCCGACGCCGACGGCAACACCAACGCCAACCGCAACGCCAACACCGGCACCGGGTGGCACGTGTGCTCCGGTTACAACCAATTATACGCAGAGCACTGCGACGGCGATCCCGACCGGGCCCGCTGTTGTCACCTCGACGGTTGTTGTTGCCGGTGCCAATCCGTATCTGCTTGATATGGATATGTTGACCAATCTTACTCATACGTTCAACGCCGATCTCGATATCACTATCATGTCCCCGGCCGGAACGATTGTGACATTGACGACGGACAACGGTGGGGGCAACGACAATGTGTTTAACGGTACATTGTGGGATGACGACGCCAATCCGGCGGGAACCGTTCCGTATACTACCAATGCCGGACTTGTCACCGACCATCCTTACGTAAATCTGACGCCGGCGACACCGCTGGTTCCGGAAGAAGCGTTTGGGGCCTTTATCGGGGAGAATCCGAACGGCACATGGACGATCACCATCTCGGATGATCTCGCCGGCGACGGCGGAAGCCTCGATAGCTGGACGCTCACGCTGGACACATTGCCAGCGGCCCCGACCATCGCGATTGTCCCGACGGTGACGCAGAGTACGGCGACGGCGATTCCGACCGGTCCGGCGGTTGTTACATCAACCCTCGTCGTTGCCGGAGCCGGCACGGCGATTCACGATGTCGATCTGACGACGTTTATTACACACACCTTCGCGGCCGATCTTGACATTACGCTCACCTCGCCCGCTGGAACGGTTGTGACCCTTACCACCGACAACGGTGCGGGCAATGATGACGTCTTTAATGGCACCGTCTGGAATGACAATGCCAATCCGGCGGGTCAGGTGCCGTATGTTACAAACAACGGTGTGGCGACAGACCACGCCTATGTAAACCTGACGCTGGCGTCACCGCTCGTGCCTGAAGAGGCGATGGGAGCCTTCTCCGGCGAAAACCCGAACGGTACATGGACGATCACCATCTCTGATGACCTCGCCGGTGACGGCGGCAGCCTCAATAGCTGGTCGCTCGACATCGACACCTTCACCTGCCAGGCGGCGACAACGACGACCATCACCTCGGACAATCCTGACCCGTCAACGGTTGGTCAGGTTGTTGCAGTCAATTACACGGTCACCTCTGGAGCGGGAACACCGACAGGCAATGTCGTTGTAACGGTTTCGGGCGGTGCGGAAACATGCACCGGCACAGTAGCGGCGGGAACTTGTAATATCACGCTTACATCGGCCGGGGCGAGGACTTTGACGGCCACTTATGCCGGCAATGCCACTTTCCTCGGTAGCGCGGGCACCGCGGCCCATCAGGTAAATGCTGCCGGGACCACGACGAATATCATTTCGGACAATCCTGAGCCGTCCGTCATCGGACAGTCAGTGACGGTTGTTTACTCGGTGGTGGCCAATCCACCGGGGGCCGGAACACCGACAGGGAATGTCGTTGTAACCATTTCGGGTGGAGCGGAAACATGTACAGGTACGGTTGCGGCCGGCCAGTGCAGCTTCGTCCTCACCTCGACCGGAATTCGAACCATTACAGCGACCTATGCGGGTGATGGCAACTTCACGACAAGCTCGGATACCGAGCTTCACACCGTCAATCTGGCGAGTTCATTGACGACCATTACAAGCGACAACCCCGATCCATCGGTGGTTGGACAGGTCGTGGCGGTCAACTTCACGGTTGTCGCGGTAGCCCCGGGAGCCGGCACACCAGCGGGCAATGTCGTTGTCACCGTGAGCGGCGGAACCGAGACCTGCACGGGCACGGTTGCGGCCGGAACGTGTAATATCACGCTGACATCGCCCGGAGCGAGGACGCTGACGGCGACGTATGGCGGTAACACACAGTTCTCCGGAAGCTCGGGCACGGCGGCGCATCAGGTCAATCAGGCGGCAACTACGACGACCATTACGAGCGACGCTCCCGATCCATCGGTGACGGGGCAAAGCGTGGTGGTGAATTACACGGTTGTGGCGACGGCACCGGGAGCGGGCACACCGACAGGAAATGTCGTTGTCACCGTGAGCGGTGGAACGGAGACCTGTACCGGAACGGTGGCGGCGGGCACATGCACACTGGCACTGAATTCGGTCGGGACAAGAACGATCACGGCGACCTACGCCGGTGACACGAACTTCACGGGAAGTGCAGGCACGGCGGGTCATCAGGTGAATCAGGCCGCGACGACGACAACCATCACATCGGACAATCCCGACCCATCAAACGCGGGAGCACCGGTTGTGGTTAACTACACGGTTGTCGCGAATGCACCTG
>JANPCJ010000132.1:0-9593 GCA_031430895.1 Chloracidobacterium sp.
GTAGCGACTGGGTTCTTGGCGTTACGGGCGGGGAACCCAGTCGCTACCGCTCCCGGTTCTGACACACTCCAAACCACAGATGTGATATGCCGCCCAAGCTTTTCCTCAATCTCCGCAAACCGCTCGACTTGATCGGGCGAGAGGAAGGCGACCTTTGCTTCTGAGTTTTGCAGGAAATTGGTGATCGTCTCGATCTCGCCGTGCGGGTCGAGCGGGACACAGACGGCGCCGTGGTAGAGGGTTCCGAGGTACGCAATCGCCCACGACGGGTGATTTTCACCGATCAGCGCTACGCGGTCGCCGAACTCGACATTTTCCTGCCCGAGGCGATACGCGACCGAGCGAATCCTCTTCAGCATCTCGGCAAACGTATAAACTTCATCGTCGCTTCCGACGACACGCATTGCTATTTTGTCTGGACGAGCTTCAAATGCCGCGATGAGCATTGAGCAAAAGGATTCCGCCATAGTGTACCGCCGCTATTGTGGGCTAATCGGCCAAGAGTTTCAAGCCGAGACAGCCTGCATACGCACGACCTTGGTCCATTGATCAGAGCCGGACTTTCCACGAAGTGCCCAACACGTTGAGGTCGCCCGGATGCGAGAAACCGTCATTTTGACGCAGATAATAGACATCGAGCGTAATATTCTTGTTGAGTATTTTGCTGACGCCGACGCTTATGCGGTTGCGGGAAAACTTTCCGGTTGTCGACACATAAAAAGGCTCTTCGGTCAGAAAAACTTTGGCGTTGTGAATAAGTTTTTCCGAAATCGCCTTTTCAAATGTCAACGAAGGACGATAGCGCCAACTATTGCCGGAAGTTCGAACACGGAATTCGACTAGGCTCCGGTGCGAAAGCCCGAATCTCTTAACCGGGAACTTGTAAGTTCCGCGCAGATTAAAGCGGTGCTCCGTGTGGAAGACGCCAGCCGAGTTCCTTGTCTCGATATAGTTGTAGGACGGCGAAAAAGAAAACGCGGCAGTCGCCTTCCAAATCACGGCGGAACCAAACCTGCCTTCGGTCAATTGAGTCGCGTTGCCACCAATCCGTGCTGACGCCTGAAGCACAAGGTCAAACTTCTTAGCAAGCGGGACCGTCACCTGTAGTTCGTTCCATGACTGAAAATTTTCATCATCCGAACGAGCCGTCTGAGCGCACAAGAATGCGGTCATTCCTAACGCAAATATGGTCATCAAAAAGATCTTTGTAGAAAGGCTCATCCGGAAATATCGGTTGGACGGATGGGCTAAGTTTAATCAAGTCGCGGATCGAAAATCAAACGCGGACTTAACAAAGATGTAACATCCTGTTAACCGAAGCTTGACTAGGTTCGCGGAACACGGACCTTGATGGCGCGAGGCACGACTTCGTAGGTGGCGGGCAGTTTGCCGGGAAGCTCTCCGTCGGTTTCTATAAAGATTTCCTTTGACGAGTCGTGGGCGGAGATTTCTATTTTTATGACCTGCGTGCTTTTTACTTCGTCCAATTGCTGATGCGTACCGCGATAGAGCGAATAACCCTTCAAGAGGATTTTCGCGGTGCTGATATTGCCGATATTTATAACATCCAGGAGGCCGTCATTGATACTCGCATCCGGAGCTATCATCATACCGCCGCCGAAATAGCGGGAATTAGCGATGCAGAGGGCAATCGTCTGAACCGTTTTCTCGTCGCCGCCGTCAATCCGAACGCGAACCGTGACAGGGTCGAGATCGAGAACTTCCTGAAGCGTCGAAACGGCAAAATTCGCCTTTCCCCGGATCGATTCAACCGGCAGCCAGTCAAACGCTTTTGCACCTTTCACGCGCTTTAACACCGACGGAGCAAGACCGACCGACGAAACATTCAGAAAATGCCGGCTGACCGTTTCGCCGTTAAAATTCTGAAAAGTCACTTTTCCCACATCGATCAGCCGCGTTTCACCCTCACGCAATGCCGCCGCCGCGTCGCGATTACCTCGCGGCAGGCCCAGTGTCCGACGAAAGTCACCACCGGTTCCCGAGGGCAAAACCCCAAGCTCGGCCTCCGCACCCGAGCGAAGAATGCCGTTCGCAACCTCGTTGACAGTGCCGTCGCCTCCACAAGCGATAATGAACCGGCGGCCTGACCTCGCGGCTTTCTCCGCAATATCAATCCCGTCGCCCGGTCCTTTTGTAAAGGCAACACTAAAGGCCCCGAAATGCGCACGAAAATCGCTCGCGGTCGCTGACCAGTTCTCGCGCGTTGAGCCTGATGCCGATTTCGGATTGACAATAACAAGCGGCAGAGACAAATTAATGGACAAAGCTGTTTTAGGTTTTTCTGGCAAGGCCGTTCAGTATCCTTGTGTATGTCAATAATGATGAGCGTTTAGTTATTCAAGTCTCATGCGTTTTATCAATTCCGTAAAGCGAGGCTCCGCGCGCAAATTATTCCATTTTGGCTCAACCTTTAAAAAGACCATAAGCACGTTTTTATCCTCAAAGGCTTTTTCCAGGTGATCGAGAGCTATTTCGCTCTCGCCAAGCCCGTTATAAACCACCGCAAGAATATAGGGCGGAACGTAACGCTCCTTCGACAATTTCAACAATTCGTCAAGCAGGCCCCGGGCTTCTTCAGGTTTTCCCCATTTCGCCAGAGCGTAGGCGCGATATGCCTGGGACTGTGAATTGCCCGAAATTTCGCCCGCTTTTTTTAGAGCGACGACGGCTTCGGCGTACATTTCTTTTTCGCTATAAACATCGGAAATGAACAGATGTGCGAGCCAGAAGTTCGGGTTCAAATCAATTGTCTTGTTTAGACGGTCTAAGGCTTCGTCTTTCCTTCCAGCGAAAGAAAGAATTTGTCCTTCAAGCGCATTAGTACCCAAAGATACAGGGTCGAGTTCTCTTGAAAGTTTTATTTCGGCGACTGCCTGTTCGTGCCGTCCGGTATTTGAAAGTAAATGCGCATAACCAAAGTGTGCGTCCCCGCTGTTCGGATCAATTTCGAATGCCCGCAGATATGCTTTTTCAGCCGCCTGCCAGTCCCAATCATAAAAGAAAAGAATATAACCGAGCGCCGCGTGAGCTTCGGCTAGTGTTTCGTCGATCTCGATTGCCCGTAATGCCGCCGCTTTCGCTTTCGGCATTACTTCCCACGAAGGCACACCGCTCGTTAATGCCATCGGGAGGTACGTCCGGGCGAGTCCGACATACGCAAGAGCGTAATTCGGGTCAAGGTCGATTGCCTGTTGGAAATACGTAATGGCTTTGTCGGTTTCCGCGCGCGTCAAATTAAGCGCATGGTAACGCCCCATCATATAGAGCTGATAAGCCTCGACGTTTTCCGTCGGACGTTTTTTCTCCGCGTTTCCGATCCGAATTTTCAGAGCCGCCGCGACCCGTTCCGAGATCGAATCCTGCACGGCGAAAATGTCAGTGAACCTTTCGTCAAATTGTCCTGTCCACAACTGCTTGCCGTCTCTCGTGCGAAGCAGCTTTGCAGAAACTCTGATTCTCTCGCCGGAAGTTTGAATCGTTCCGTCTAAAACGGCTTCGACATTAAGCTCGCGCCCCGCAATCAATGAATCTTGTTCGACGGAATTATACCGGCGAATTGCACTTAGAGGACGAACGGTAATTTCCTCGCCGCCGCTCAATTTTGAAATTAAAGTGTCCGTCAATCCGAGTTCCAACGCTTCGTTTCGATTTTCCGACGCTAAAGGTTTGAACGGCAGAACGGCGACCGTTTTGATCGGCTCGGCGGACGATTGTTTGTTTGTCCGCCACGAATATAAACCGAGCAAACTCAAACCGATAATAACCGTGGCGAAAGCCGCGACGAGCCAAAAACGGGCTGTTTTTTCGCGCTTTGCCGATTGTTTTTTGTCCTTTACAGGTTGGTTCTCGCTCTTCGGTTTTAGGTTACCGGTTTCTAATCTTTGTTCATCTGTGTTTATCTGTGGATGATCTGCTTCTGTGTTAAGCCCACCCGCTAACGCAGGCGGTTCCGGCTTCTCTCGGACTTCGGCGACAAATTTATAACCGTGTCCTGGAACGGTAACGATAAATCGATGCTCACCGGGTTTTTCGCCGAAAACACGCCGGAGAATCGAGATATTTTGCGTGAGATTATTTTCTTCGACAATCGTATCCGACCAGATTTCACGCATCAACTCGTCTTTTTCAATAACTTTTCCGTTGTGCCGGACGAGATAAAGCAAAGTGTCAAAGGCTTTCGGCATCAGCGGCACAATTTCACCAACGCCGTTTAGTAACAAGCGTTTCGCGGCATCGAGGCGAAAATTACCAAACTCGTAAATAAGCGTTTGGGGCCTGTCCATATCAGTTCTCACAAATTCTCACAAAATCTCAGCCCGATTCTAACGATTTTCACAAAGGTATTTTGTGATTATGACACGCATCAGCCATGCGTAGAAAGTTTTGGCTGAAATAAACTAAAGAACAAAGAGGAAAAAATGAAAAACATATTCGTGAAAACAATCAGTCGGGCAGCGTTTGCGATTTTGATGATGACGATGATCGCGCAGGTTCGGGTGTCCGCGCAGGACGTTGAAACTGAAGATCAAGGCAATGACCAAACACAGGAAGACCTGTCGAGCCGACGCAGGAACGCCAGGATAGTAGGCACATGGGACGTGCAGGTAACGATTCGCGTCTGTCAGACGGGCGCGGCAATCAGAACTTTTGCGTCAATCGGGACATTTAACTCCGGTGGGACGACTCTCGATTCGACCTCCGGCATTCCGCAGTCTTTGAAAACGCCCGGACAGGGCGTTTGGAATTATATAGGCGGAAGAAGCTATCGTTTTAAGTTCAAGTCATTCAGTTTTGACACAAGCGGTAATTTTACCGGCTGGACAATTATTAAGCATGAGGCACACTTGAATAACCGAGCCGATGCATACGATTCATCAGGAACCGCGGAAGTTTATGCCCCGAACGGCACTCTATTATTTACAGGATGCTCGACTACAACCGCCCTACGGTTTGAATAAATCCTGAAGAGAGGCGTGAACTCAGAACAGATCGTCGGGTTCACGCCTTTCTTATTCAAAGTTCATCCGTTTTATCAAATCCTTAAACCGCGGCTCAGAACGCAGGTTGTTCCACGTCGGCTCGACTTTCAGAAAAACCATTCGCACATCCTTTTCCGCGAAACTTTTTTCCAAATAATCGAGCGCTTTATCTTGCTCACCGAGCGCGTTATGAACCAGGGCGAAGTTATACGGCGGAACCCAGCGCGTTTTTGAAAATCTCAGCATTTCGTCAAGCGCGGCTCGTGCTTCCGTAATTTTGCCCGACTTCGCCAGGGCATAAGCACCGAACGCGATTGGTGCAGAATTAACGGTGGAAAGTTCTCTCGTCTTTCGGGTTGCGGCGATGGCTTCGGAAAACATTCCTTTCTCGATGTAAACTCTTGCCGACATCATATTAGCCATCCGAAAATTCGGGTCCATCTCAAGAGTTTTTTGCAATCTGGCTATCGCTTCGTCAGTTTGCCCCGCGTACATGAGCAGCATCCCTTCAATCGCGTTTACTCTTAAATTAACCGGATCGAGTTCTCTTGCAAGTTTTATTTTGGCGAGTGCTTCGGCATGCCGCCCCGTGGCTGTAAGTAAATGTGCATAAAACTGAAGTGCGTCAGGGCTGTTCGGATCAAGTTCTAAGGCACGTTTGTATTCTTTTTCGGCGGCGTTCCAATCCCAATCATACCAAAACATGACGTGACCGAGGTTGGCGTGAGCCTCGGCGAGCGTGTCGTCAATTTCGATTGCCCTTTTCGCCGCCGCTCTTGCTTTCGGCATAAACTCGTCTGAAGGCATTTCACCGCCGAGTGAAAACCCGCGATATGCGTCCGCGAGTCCGGCATACGCAAGCGCGTAATTCGGGTCGACTTCAATCGCTTGTTGAAAATAAGATATGGCTGTTTCGATTCCCAGCTTCATTCCTTTGAGAAGGTGAAAACGCCCTTTCATATAAAGCTGATAGGCTTGGGCGTTCGTCGTGTAGCTCTTAGTCAACTTCTGTCCGTCCGCGCCCGACAGTTTCAGTTGCAGTTTGTTTGAAACATCGCGGGCAACATCGCTCTGCAAAGCGACGAGATCGGTTATCGGGCGATTATAGGTTTCGCTCCAAATAACTTTGTCCGATGCGACCTCGACCAACTCGACATAAAGCGACAAATCTTGTCCGCGCTGCACCACTTTTCCGGTTAAAATTGCCTGGACGTTTAACTCCTTAGCGATTGTTTGCGCATCCGCATCTTTGCCTTTGTAACGAAACACCGAGGAACGCGCCTTCACACTCAATTTCGGAAGTTGCGATAAGCTGCTGATGAGCGTTTCGGTCATGCCGTCCGACAAATACTCAACATCCGCATTCCCGCTCTCATTGACGAACGGCATCACGGCAATAGATTCCATTGGCGTTGCAGTCACCGAACGGTTGACGAAAAACCAATATCCAAAGCCGGTTACCGCGAAAATCAAAACGGACAAAATGCCCAATCCAAGTTTGTGCTTTTTGATTTCGCCTGAAACATATGCAGCACCCGAGACAGACTGAGCCGTCCCGATTGTAACGGCTTTAGTTAATCTCGTTTCCGCGGCGTCGGTTTCGTTTGTTGAGGCCGTGCGTTCTTCGCTAAACTCCAAATCATGCTTGAGACTTTTCAGGTCAATCAGCAAATCTTTCGCGGTTTGATAACGCTCGTCCACTTTCTTCTGCAAGGTTTTTCTTACAATACGATCTAGTTCGGCTGGAACTTCCGGGTTGAAGCGCGTCGTCGGCACGGCTTCGGTTTTTAGAATCGCGGCAAGTGTGTCACCATGCGTTTCACCGGCAAACGGCTGCTGTTTTGTCAGCATTTCATACAATACAACGCCCAAACTCCAGATGTCCGTCCGTGCATCAAGCGGTTTTCCTCTCGCCTGTTCCGGGGACATATATGCCGGTGTTCCAAGAATCATTCCAGTCTGCGTTTTAACCTGCGCCCGCGTAGGTGCTTCCATGTCTAGCGTTTGCTGTCCGTGCAATTTCGCCAAACCGAAATCGAGAACCTTTACCAAACCGTCGTCGCGCAGCATCACATTGTCTGGTTTGATGTCCCTGTGAACTATCCCGCTCGCGTGCGCGGCCTCGAGCGCGGAAGCAATTTGAATGGCAATCTCAAGGGTTTTTTGCAGATCAAGCGTTTGGTCGTCGATTTTTTCGCGCAAAGTTTCGCCTTTAATAAATTCGGAGGCAATGTACCGCGAATTGTCCGCCGTGCCGATCTCGTAAATCGTTAGAATATTTGGATGATTCAAAGCGGAAGCGGCCTTTGCTTCCTGAACAAAACGGCCGATGCGTTGCTTGTCGCTCGCAACTTCGTCAGGCAAAACTTTTAGCGCAACCAGCCGTTCAAGTTCCGAATCTTTGGCCAGATACACCTCACCCATTCCGCCGACGCCGATTTGCCGGATAATCTTGTAACGGCTGAAAACCTGTCCCGGTTCCAGCCGGTTCGCCGCGCCGTCAGCCAACAGCTCCGCGATCTCACCTACAAAAGGCCTTTCCATAAAACTTTCCGCCGCATCCGACGAAGACAAAAGCGATTCGACTTCACTGCGAAGTTCGGCATCATCGGCACAGGCATTTTTTAAGAACGCGCTTCGCTCATCCGTTCCGATATGGATGACCGAATCAAAAACCGCTTTAACCTTTTGCCAATTCTCACGTTCCATCTTTTCCGCTCAATTCGCGGTGCAACCAGGCTTTCGTCATTTTCCAATCGCGCTTAATAGTTGCCGGCGAAATGCTCAAAACCTCCGCTGTTTCTTCAATGGTCAAACCGCTAAAATATCGCATTTCGACAATTTGAGCCTGCTGTTTGTCAATCACCTCAAGACGCGTCAACGCTTCGTCCAAAGCGAGCAGATCAACTTCGGTTTTCTGTGCCGCGATCAAAATCGTTTCATCGAGGGGTAGATTTTCCGCCGAGCCTCCGCGCTTTCTCCGGTGCCGGGCATTGGCATAGTTGACTAAAATCCGGCGCATCAGGTTAGCGGAAATAGCGAAAAAATGCTCGCGATTTTGCCAACTCACGCGGTCTTGTTCAATAAGGTTCAGATATGCCTCGTGAATAAGAGCCGTGGTTTGCAAGGTGTGATTCTGTCGTTCCCGGCGCAAGAAGCGATGGGCTTGGCGGTGCAGTTCGTCATAAACAAGCGGTAGAAGTTCATCGAGCGCCGTTCGGTTTCCGTCGCTCCAAGCTTGTAACAAACGGCTTATTTCGTGCGGTCGATCGGCAGTTTCGGACATAAATGAGGATCTTTCGCAAAAAAGCATTTCCAGTGCTTGTTTTGAAAATACGCCCATAAATTTAACAAGTCAATGAAATGTTAGGAAGCATCATTTAAGTGAGAGACCGAAAAAAGTTTTTTCTTTTGCTGAAAAATAAACCCAGATTCCGCAATAGAGAAATTTAACATCGGAATCGCAAGTTAAACATTTGTTCAACGTGTTTATTTAGAATAAGTTGCACAATATTTTCCTTGAAAAAGTTCTAATGCGGAGCATTAGAGATTTAATGACTGAAATACGCCATATCCTTATACATACCCAGAGTTTAAGGGATTTCGCGAAATAAAAACACGACCTAATGCGGAATCTGGGATAAAATGAGCCGATTTTCCTTGATCTGTTGCGTTAGATATTTGAAGACGGCAATACGCCGTTTCAAAAAGCAGAGACGGAAAGCTTCAGTCCTGTCTCTGCTTTATTCACTGTAGAAGCTAAAAAAGGCCTCGATAAATAAAAAAATAAACAGGAGAAAAAGATGAAGAATACATTCTTGAAAACAGTTGGCGGGACGATATTGGCAGTTTTAATGCTGGCGGCGTTCGCGCAAATTTCGGTGTCCGCCCAGGACAACTCTAATAAAACAAAAATCGACGAACAAACACAGGAAGATACGTCCTCTCGACGCCAGAACGGCAGAAGGTTGGAAGGCGTCTGGAAGATTGTGGTGACGGCCAACAGTCCTTGCGGGAACCCAACGCCAAATCCCGCATCCTTCCCGGCTATGGAGACGTACGTGCGCGGCGGCACGATGCTCGAGTACGCACTCGGTGCAGCTACCACAGCACTACCACCCGGCACACTTCGGGGCGGTAGAACCACCGCTCAGGGAACTTGGCATTACGAATCAAACGGAGTTTACTCTGTCGCCCTCCAGTTCTTCCGTTTTGGCGCCGATCATGCCTATACCGGGACAACCAAAGGCGTACTGGAAATTTCCTTGACCGACGACGGTAACAGCTTTACGAGCACTGAAACGTCGCAGATCTTCAATACCGCCGACGTATTGATCCTAACCCGCTGCAACACTCGGGTCGGAACACGGTTCGAATAGGCGGCAAACTAATGCGGGTTCGACGCATTATCCTTTGCGTCGAACCCGCTTTAAACTTTTCGCACAGCTAATTCACATTAGTCATCTGACCACAAAGGTATAAGCAGCCTGTCTCATTAATCCAAGACTAATCATTGTCCGCGGAGATGCTGCGTCATCTATCGAAGCGCCGGACGCTGTCGAGTCTAAGGCAGAAGTACACTTACGCTAAAAT
>JANPCJ010000133.1:0-2899 GCA_031430895.1 Chloracidobacterium sp.
GACCGTTCCGGTTGGCACCGGCAAATGGCTGCGTGAATTTGTGTCCGCCAATTTACGTGTCGAAACCGAATTCGGCGTCGCGTCTAATCCCGAATTCCTCCGCGAGGGCGCCGCCATCGAAGATTTCATGCGGCCTGACCGTGTCGTCGTCGGTACAAACGACGAGCGTGCGATCGAGGTTATGAAAGACCTTTACCGTCCGCTCTATCTGATCGAAACGCCGGTCGTCATCACGTCCCTCGAAGCCGCTGAACTAATTAAATACGCCGCAAACGCTTTTCTCGCAACCAAGATCACCTTTATCAATGAGATAGCAAACTTGTGTGACGCCATCGGCTGCGACGTCCACGATGTCGCCCGCGGCATGGGCATGGACAACCGTATCGGCCGCAAGTTCCTGCATCCCGGCCCCGGATACGGCGGCTCATGCTTTCCAAAGGACACGCGGGCGCTGACCACCGTCGCCGACGCTTTCGGGGTCGAGACCCGCATCGTCGATGCCGTAGTCGAGGCAAATGAGCGTCAACGCGAGGCGATGATCCCAAAGATCGAAAAGCTGGTCGGCAATCTCAATGGTAAAACGATCGGCGTCCTCGGCCTCTCGTTCAAACCCGAAACCGACGACATGCGCGAGTCGCCGGCCACTGACATAATAAAAGAGCTCGTAAAACGCGGAGCAACCGTCAGGGCCTACGATCCGGTCGCGATGACCGAGGCCCGCCATTACCTGCCCGATATCGAATACGCGGCGGACGAATACGCCGCCATCAGCGGTGCCGACGCCCTCGTAATCATCACCGAATGGAACCAGTTCCGCGCGCTCGATATGGAAAAGGTCAAAGGCCTGTTAAAATCACCAAAAGTCGCCGACCTCCGCAATATCTACGAACCGGAAGATATGCGTGAGATGGGGTTTGAGTATGTTGGCGTGGGAAGGTAGGGACAGTTAAGAATTAAAAATTAAGAATTAAGGATTCAGTACGCTTCCGCGATTCTTATCCCCGGTTCTTGATTTTTAATTCTTAATTCTTAATTCTTAATTTTAACTGCGAACGCATATGAACGTCCTCGTCACCGGCGGAGCCGGGTTTATTGGTTCAAACCTTGCGGACGACTTGATCCGGCAGGGAGCCCGTGTTCGAATTATCGACAACTTCACGACTGGCTTTCGTGAAAATTTGGAAGAGATCACGGGCGATTTTGATTTCATCGAAGGCGATATTAATGATGACGACGCCGTCGCGAAGGCCATCGAGGGAGTCGAGATCGTTTTTCACCAGGCCGCTTTGCCAAGCGTTCCGCGGTCGGTCGAGGACCCGGCGGAAACTCATCGAGTCTGTGTAAATGGAACATTCAATCTTCTTATCAAATCTCAAGCGGCAGGTGTAAAACGCTTTATTTACGCCGCGTCAAGTTCAGCCTACGGCGACCAGCCGACGCTGCCAAAGGTCGAAACGATGCGCCCCGACCCGCTTTCGCCGTACGCTGTCGCAAAGCTCACCGGCGAATTGTACTGTCGGGCATTTAACAACGTCTATGGTCTCGAAACTATAGCGCTCAGGTATTTTAACGTCTTCGGCCCCAGGCAAAATCCCGCCTCAATGTATTCGGGCGTGATCTCGCGCTTTATCGACGCCCTGATGACGGGCGAAACACCGGTCATCTACGGCGACGGTGAGCAATCCCGCGACTTTACATATATCGCCAACGTGGTGGACGCCAACATAAAAGCTGCCCATGCGACCGAGGGCCTTGGCGAAACAATGAATGTCGCCAACGGCGAACGAATCACCCTAAACGAGCTGCTCGAAGTTCTCAAAGATATCACAAACAACCCGGACGCGGACGCCGATTATCAACCGCCACGCAGCGGCGACGTAAAACACTCACAAGCCGACAACACCCGCGCCGTCGAGTGTCTGGGTTATTCGGAGCTTGTCAGATTGGAAGAAGGATTGAGAAAAACGATAGATTGGTGGAAATCCAGTAGGTTTGCAAAGTAAGTTCAAGCTTTAGCTTGCGGTACACCGAAGAAAAAGCTAAAGCTTGAACTCTGAACTGTTTGAACTATTTTGGGATCGCGAACGCGCTGTCTTCGATCGTCGAATTAACCAGCACCTCTTTCGTCTTGAAATTTGCGTAGGCCGTGATCGGACCGAGGTCGAATCTTTGCGAGTATTTCCTGGGCACGACAATGCCCTCGACCGTCTGAAACTCATCAATTTCCACCGATGTGGTTATTGCCCGATTACCGCCGTCGATCCATTTGGACTCGTAGCTTTTTATCAAGCTCGTCTTTTCATCGACAATAAAATCCGTGTAGAAACCTTCGGGCGTCGTGATTCGGAAACCCCTGCGTTTTTTGCCGCCTTCGGGAAGGGCCGCGACGACGTATCCCGGATCACCGACCTTCGGGAGCAGCGGGAAACCGAGACTCGTGACCGGCGGCAGAGAAAATCCCGGGATCGAGGAATATGTCTCGCGACCATCGAAGGTCTGTTTTAATTGTTGGATCGGCGTAACGATCTCGAAATAATACTTATCGCCGCTGATCGCCGTGGAAAATGCTCCGGGCACCGCCTGGCCCTGAAAGGTAAGGTCGGCCGAACCCTTCATCACTAGCGACCTTATCTTCTTCAGCTTATCGCCCCCGTGCCCAGCGAGGGTCGCCATTGCCACCTCGAGCGGAGTGACCGCCCCCGCCACCGAAGCGGGCTTTTCGGGCACCGCTTTCTTTGGCTCGGAGCCATTCTGTGTAAAGGCATTAAGAGCAAGGACAACGATCAATCCAATTAATACAAATGATCTATTCATAATAAGTCCGTCCGAAATAGCGTACCAAAATCGAAAGAGAGATGAAAACTAATACGTTCTCATCCCTCCTCGCGTTTCATCAAAT
>JANPCJ010000134.1:0-8841 GCA_031430895.1 Chloracidobacterium sp.
TTAGAAACTCTTCGGTTAGGACTTCGCCAGGGTGGATTGGTTGTAACGTTTCAATAGCCATATCTCTAAGTCTAGTGGTAATCCACTATCTCCACATTATAAGCATTTTCTTCAAACCACTCAAAGCAAATTCTGAACTGATCGTTTATCCGAATACTGTGTTGGCCGACCCGTTTTCCGAATAACTTTTCCAAACGGTTGGCAGGCGGAATCCGTAAATCATTGATATTTTTGGCGTTGTTGATCATTCTCAATTTACGTAGAGCGATCTGCTGTATGTCACCCGGCAATCTGCGCGAACGAATGAGATTGTAGATTTTCTCGGTTTCGGAGTCTTTAAAGGATTTGATCACTAGGCGATATTTAATTTGAGCTTAAACCGATTATCAACCTTCGGTCGAAACTTCGACAGTACTCAAAAAATACCTATCCTGCCGCCGCAATATCCAGCATGGCAAGATATGGTTTTAGGCGTTCGTTGGCGATCGCAACATATTCTTCAGATATCTCGGAGCCGAGCCAACGGCGTTCTAGCTGTTGGGCAATTTTGGCTGTCGTTCCGCTGCCCATGAAACAGTCATAAACAATGTCGCCTTCGTTAGTCCAACTTGCTATCTGATCTGCTACTAACTTTTCCGGGAAAATCGCAGGGTGCTGAAAGGCTATCTTGTCCTTTGAGCTGGATGTGCCGACGTTATAACCAAATATATTAGTTACCTTTCGTTCAGTTTTGATTTCGCGACCAATATCTTCGTCCGGAACATTCCCTCTACCCTTGCCTGTTATGCGAAATGCGGTTATTTTTTGTCCTGCTGATTTAGTTGGTTCGGTAATCGGATTAAAAGTTTTAGGCTTACCTTTGCTGAAACAGAACATGTACTCGAATGCTTGTCGATAACGCATTCCGCAATCACTCGGAATCGGATTGTTTTTAACGTAGATCATTGTGTCGTGAACACGAAAGCCAATGTCCTGAAACGTTATCGCGTGACGAAAGCTAGTAAGGGTTTCGTTGCCATTCGATGTTCTGTCACCGACGACCCAAATCACAACGCCACCTGGTTTCGTCTTTCGAAACAGAGATTCCGCAATCTCTTCGACGGGGAAGTGATAGCCGTTGTAATCACGCAGATCGTCATAAGGCGGGCTTGTAATCGTCATGTCAAGTAAGTTGTCAGACATTCGCGCCATAGTCGTGATGCAATTCTCTTGGTATATCTCGCCCAGTTTCATCTGTGCCTTTTGACGCCCTTCCAGAAAAAGAAGGTTAAACTACATAAATGCCTTAATCCCCATTGTGAAGCCATACATATCAATAATTTTTGCTTTCGGGTAATTTCGACGCGTTTTACTGGACGTCAAAAAATCTGTTGTGAACGTATTACTAGACAATCTGTCAATTGTCTCTAGGTTCGCTTCATAAAAATCTTTTATAACGGTCAGCGAGTTCTTATTTACTCTTCTAAAACCACATTGTCCGTCCGAAAGATTCCTAAAAGTATAGGCAAAGTATCTATCGAAGGCTGGGACAAAACCGAAAACACCAAGAAGTATTTTTGTTATCAAAACTAAGTCAGCGTTGCCGTTGTTAATCAAACGAACTTTTATGTTCTCGTAAATATCGGTTATCGTCTGCATGGTTTCATCGGAATAATTATCAACATCGATATTCCAAACAGATTTTTCCAACGTTGAAATATAGCGGACGGTTGGCTCAAACCCCCTAACACTTTTTTGCAGCAAAAAGCTTGATCCTCTAAACATCCCCCAACTCGCTAAATAAAAGCCGATCATTAAGCAGCTTTTTTCAATATCTTTCGTAATGCTTTCTGTTGACGAAAAGTGATTGTAGCAATAGTCAAACGAGGTATAGCGTTCGTCTGGCCCTGATTTGGACTTAAACTCAACTATGGCGTTTTCTATATCTGTACGTATCATTATTCAATCGTAATCTACATATGAATCGTCAGATCATGCACACCTTCCGCGGCTTCCATTACGGATTCACTTACCGTCGGGTGGGCGTGCATGATGCGGCCTAGTTCGTCGGCGGTGGACTCGAGGGCCATGGCGACGCAGGCTTCGGCCAGGAGCTCGGTGGCGTGCGGGCCGATGATGTGGACGCCGAGGACCTCGTCGTATTTTTTCTCGGAGACGATCTTGACGAAACCGTCGGTTTCGCCGAGGATGCGGGCCTTGCCTGAGGCTGAGAACGGGAATTTGCCGACCTTAACGTCATAGCCTTTTTCTTTTGCCCTGGCTTCGGTCAGGCCGACGCTGGCGACTTCGGGGTCGCAGTAGGTGCAGTTCGGGACTAGGTTTTGTTTGATCGGCTCGACTTTTTTGCCGGCGATCTTTTCGACAACCATGATGCCTTCTTTTGAGGCGAGATGCGCGAGCCAGGCGGTGTCGATAACGTCGCCGATGGCGAAAACGTTCGGTTCGTCGGTCTCACAGTATTCGTTAACCTTGATCGTGCCTCGTGGGTTTACAACGACCTTTGTGTTTTCGAGGCCGAGACCTTCGATCATGGGCATGCGGCCGACGGCGACGAGCAGCATTTCGGCTTCGAGCGTTACATCGGCGCCTTTTCCATTCTTGCCCGAGACTTTGACGCCCTTTTTCGATTTTTCAAGCTTGTCTAGCTTGACGCCGGTTTCGCATTTGATGCCCTGTTTTTTGAAGCTTCGAAGCAATTCTTTCGAAACGTCGGCATCTTCGATAGGAACGATGCGGTCGAGCAACTCGACAACGGTCGTATCGCAGCCAAAGCGCGCGTAAACGCTTGCAAACTCAACACCAACGGCGCCGGAGCCCATGACAATCATCGACGCCGGAACGCGGTCGAGTTCGAGGATATGATCGGAATTGACGACCTGTTTTCCGTCCGTTTCAAAACCCGGAATCGGCTTCACAACCGAGCCGGTGGCGATGATAATGTTTTTGGTTTCGATAGTTTCTTTTTTGCCATCCGCGAGAGCGACCTCGACCTTGCCTTTTCCGATGATCTTCCCAAAGCCGTTAAAAATCGTGGCTTTGTTCTTTTTCATCAGATAGGTCACGCCAGCGGAATTCTTGGCGACGACATCGGATTTATATTTCTGGACTCCGGCCCAGTCAAAGCTAAGATCTTTGACCCTAATGCCAAAATTCTCAAAATGCCCGGCTTTTTCGTAAAGATGGGCCGCGTTTAGCAAGGCTTTCGTCGGTATACACCCGCGAAGCCCGCAGGTTCCGCCTAGACGGGCGTCTTTTTCTTTCTCGATAATGGCTACTTTTAGGCCAAGTTGTCCGGCGCGCACCGCGGCGACGTATCCGCCTGGCCCGGAACCGATAATAGTTACGTCAAATTGTTCTGCCACAAATTTTATCCTCTTTAATGATTTTGAAATGAAAACTCGATTATAGCGGACATCGGTGAAAACAAACAAAATCGCGACGGGGTTGCCGTCCCCGCCGCACTCATTTGAAACTTACAATCCAACTATTTCGCGTGGCCGACGGGTGGCCGCTTAACGATGCGGGCGCGCCGACCGAGTAGTTTCCGTAAAAGACGCGGGCGTTAATTCTTGCGTACCCACGTATTGTTGAGATTGGCTCCTTGCACGGGATTGGTAAAGATTTCGGCGGGAATTGTGTCCGCGTCATACCACGGGCCGCAGACAACCAGGATGGTCATATCGGGCAACTCCAGCCAGCCGCGAATGACATATTTCGCCGTATTTCGTTGTTTGATATAAAGGACTCGTCCGTCGATAGAGAATGTTCCCGTCGTCTTATCAATAATTTTCTTGCCGTTCTGGATAGCGAAGAAATCGTTTAGATAGCCGCCAGTCCTGGTAAATGACATTTTGCTTCGAAATGTCAGATTATCGGTTCCGCGATATGCCCCGCTCGAACGGTCGACGTAGGTCGTCGAAATTCGCTGGGCGTCCTCGCCCCATTCGCCGGCAAGATCGGCAATCGTCAACTGTCGTGTCGGAAGCGGTACGACGAGCTTGCCGTTCTCAACCACAGGTTGCGCGGCGGTAGTCGCCGGAGCCGACGGTTTGTCCAAATCGATAGCGCTGACAAAGGCATCGACCTTTTGAACGTAAGCCGGATCGTTAAAAACGGCGAGGATGCTGATCGTGCTCCCCGATCCACTAACGACCGTGAGAAATCCCACAGCCCTTCCAATATCCGATTCGACCTCGCTCCCCCCTGATATTACGCTCCATCCATCGGCCTTTTGCTCGTCCGTTTTCGGCTTTGCCTCAGCTTTTTTCATCGTCTTGATTACGAGGTTATTCCATTCGCGCGCGAAATCGCTCCTCGGATTTCCGGTGCTCGGCGTCGCACCATAAAGGGTAATGATGCAAAAGGTTCCCTTCGCCTGGTCTAACTCGCTGAACGCTACGACGTTCTCCTTCACCGTCTTATTCATGCCCGTTGGCGGCGTGTAACGCACGATGCCCAGCTTCTCAGCCTGCGCATAAGACGCCAAAGGCATCAGCAAAATGCCGAAGGCGACAACGGGTAAAATCAGAACGAGATTTCTAATTGCTTTGCAGAATTTCATAAATGCCACCTTGTTGCCGGCAGATCCGCTGATTCCGCCGACTCGGGCGAAGTAAGTTCTATTTGGTTGGGAAGCAAATTAATTAGAAAGCTGACGACGTCGGGGCCGTTTTCTCTCAACTTTCTTTGCTTTCTTGGCCGCTTCGCGAGAAACTCACTTCGATTCAGAAAGATTTTCACGCAAAGCCGCGAAGAACGCAAAGCGAGATTAGGTTAGTAGCATTTGCTGTCACGTGAATCCGAGTATAATTAGACAATGAATTTCAAGCAGTTTTATCTGGGCTGTCTCTCGCACGCGTCGTACTATCTAGGCTCTGCCGGCGAAGCCGCGATCATCGACCCGCAGCGTGACGTTCAGCAATACATTGACGAGGCCGCAGCCAACGGCCAAAAGATCAAATACGTTATCGAAACCCACTCGCACGCCGATTTCGTTAGCGGTCATGTCGAGCTAGCCGCCAAAACCGGGGCCGAGATAGTTTACGGACAGTGTGCGAACACGAAATTTCCAACCCTCAAAGTAAAGGATGGCGACTCGCTTGGCGTTGGCCTCATCAATCTCAAATTTCTCGAAACGCCCGGCCACACACCCGAAGGGATTACGATCATCGCAACCGACACATCAAACCCGGGCGAGCCAGAGAAAATGTTTTCCGGCGATACGCTCTTTATCGGCGATGTCGGTCGTCCCGATCTGATCGGATCAAAGGGGTTTACGGCCGAGGAAATGGCCGGGATGCTTTTCGACTCGCTGCACGATAAAATCCTGCCGCTGCCAGACGAAACCGAAGTTTACCCGGCACACGGCGCGGGATCGCTCTGCGGCAAGTCGTTATCAAAGGAAACGTGGTCGACGCTAGGCAACCAGCGAAAATTTAATTACGCCCTCCAGCCGATGAGCAAAGAAGAATTTGTGAAGATCGTCGCCGCCGATCAGGCTGAGCTGCCCATGTATTTTCCAAACAGCGCCGCCAAAAATCTAGCCGGGTCGGCTCCACTTGCTGAAATTACAAAACCGCGGGAACTGTCGTTGGCAGAAATAGGCGGGTTCGATGGTGTCGTCATCGACGTCCGCCAAAGTTTTGAATACGGAGAAAGCCATATTCCAAATTCGATAAACATTGGCCTCGGCGGTCAGTTTGCGTCATGGACCGGGACACTGATACCGATCGGGACGACCATCGCCATCGTCGCTGACAACCCGACACAGATCAAGGAAGCCGTCACACGCCTCGCCCGTGTCGGTCACGAGACTGTCACTGGCTTTATTCTGATTCACAGTTACCACGGCGAAACGAAAACGGTCAGACAGGTTTCTGTCTCAGAGGTCAGGGTGCTGACTCAGACCGAGAAAAATCTTCAATTCGTTGATACCCGCCGCGCGCTCGAGCACGCCGCCGGACATGCTCCACGAACAGTTAATATCCCTCTCGACAAGCTTGCTGACGCACTCGAAAACCTCGATCCGCTTGCTCCGACATATGTGATTTGTCAGGGCGGCTACCGTTCGAGTATTGGTACAAGCATTCTGGAGAATGCTGGTTTCAAAACGATTTACAACGTCATCGGCGGCACGGCGGCGTGGATAGAAGCAGGCCTGGACACGGAAGTTTCGGCGACCGCTTGCACAGGCACGAAGTAGGAGAAAACGATGAACGACCTTTTCCTTTTATCGATGGCAACTTTCTTTCTCGGCAAGTGATCGCTTATAATTCTTTCTGAGCCAGTTTACTCCAATGGCGGTTGTTCCGACGTCTGAAATCTGGTGAGGTTTTAGCGGACGCCATAGCCTCTGCAAAGATCTCAGCGGCTTGTTTTTTCTCTCCCTGAGCCTTGAGCACCTTACCGAGATAATATAGCCCTTCGACATCTGCGGATCGCCGCGCCACAAATTTATCGAGTGCGTCTCTGGCTTCGGTTAGCATATGCGCGGCAAGGTAGGTAGCACCGACCTCTCGCCATATCTCGCTCAGCGAATGTTTATCGTTTTGCTCCAGAACGACCGCAAAATGATCAAGAGCCGACTGCAAGTCACCCTTCGAGCGTTCAATTTTTCCCAGTTCGTAGTTAGCGTCGATCTCATACTTGTCTATCTTAACGGCTTCGGTCAGATGTTCGAGCGCTTTCGCCTCCTGGCGACGCTGTAGATATATGAAGCCGAGCTGAACGTGTGCGTCAGCATCCTTGGGATTTACAGTAGAGTTATGCAGAAAGCGTTTAAGATTTTGCTTTTGTCTGACGCATTCCCAAATCCGCGAACTTCGCCACCCAGAAATCCGCCAAAATAGATCACCGCATAAAAAATTAGGAAGGGCGAAAACATGACAGGCGAGACAAAAAGAAAAATGAAGGCCGCCAAACTCATCGACAGCCACGCCACGCTCACCACCAAAATCGCAACGCCGTAATTAGCTCCGAAAACAGTTCGCAGTGCAAATATCATCAGCACGCCAAATAATAAACCGCTCGCCGCCCACAACGAGAGATAGACTAAAGGGTTCACAGTCTGCGAGTGAAGCACAATCCCAGCGATAGCAAACGGCATGTGGGCGGCCGCCCAGGTATTGAGAGAGCATACCGCCAGCGTTCCGTAATCCCGCCGCAGAACGAGCCCGAAACTTCCGATAGCTCCGAACAGAGACATTAACAGGATAGCCGCCGGAACATAGAAAATAGAGATCACCAACAACGGCTGGTAAAACTTGCCGGGTTCGAATGAAAAGAAGGAATAGAATCGGTCACCGAGGATCGGGATCGTCCGCTGATTTGCCGTTGCAGCGTTAAATTCCGACATTCCTTGGGCATAACGTGCTTCGGCCAGCGCCGGAACCTCTGTATCGTCATAGCTCGGTTGAAAAAACTCATTGAAAGTAGGCACGTGATAGGCCGTTTCAAGTTTTGAATTGATGGTCGCGAAGAATCCGAAGGCAACGATCACCACAATAGCCGCTGTAAATAGCCAGCTACCACTATCCATGATCTCGCTCATCGCAGATTGAGGAGAAAAATATAATCGGAAGATGAATTTCAGATTGTCCATGACGGTCGGGAATTATGAATAGGCGCGCGCGAGAACAAACTACTTTCTAATCGTAAGGCTTCAAAAGAAGTCCTGTCAAGATTCTTTTCTGCACGGATTTCAAGTAAAATCAGAATTTAACTTGTAACAAATCAAAGGACTATTAAATGTCAAAAGCTACAGAGAAAGCCGGGGAAACACGAATAGAAACAGACTCGATGGGCGAGATTGACGTGCCCGTAACGGCGTATTGGGGCGCGCAGACGCAGCGTTCGTTGAAGCATTTCGACATCGGGTTTGATGTGATGCCGCGCGAGGTTATTCGTGCGCTTGGGATTTTGAAGAAGGCGGCGGCGATGGTTAATTTCGATCTGGGTAAGCTAGAGGGCGACAAACTGAAGTTTATCGTACAGGCGGCGGACGAGGTGATCGAGGGCAAATTGGACGCGCATTTTCCGCTGCGGGTCTGGCAGACGGGATCAGGAACGCAGACGAACATGAATGCCAACGAGGTAATTTCAAACCGGGCGATCGAGATCGCGGGTGGCGAGATGGGGTCGAAAACGCCGGTGCATCCGAATGACGATGTGAACAAATCGCAGTCGTCGAACGACACCTTTCCAACGGCGATGTATATCGCCGCGGCGGAGCGGTTAACTGCCTTGATCCCTGAGGTTCAGAAAGTTCGCGATGCAATCGACGCTAAGGCGAAGGAGTTTGCCGATGTGGTAAAGATCGGGCGTACACATCTGATGGACGCGACGCCGATGACGGTCGGGCAGGAATTTGGCGGTTGGGCGAGTCTTGTCAAGCGTGATATTGATCGTCTGCAAATGGTTTTGCCGGGCCTTTTTGATCTTGCCATTGGCGGAACGGCGGTCGGAACTGGATTAAATGCGCATCCCGAATTTGCCGAGCGTGCGGCGGCGAAGATCGCTGAATTGACCGGTTTGCCGTTCAAATCGCATCCCGATAAATTCGCCGCTCTCTCCGCACATGACGAAATTGTTTTTGCATCCGGCGGATTAAAAACGCTTGCCGGCTCGCTGATGAAGATCGCCAACGACATCCGCTGGCTGGCATCCGGGCCGCGCAGCGGCATCGGCGAACTGCGCATCCCGGAGAACGAGCCCGGTAGTTCGATCATGCCAGGCAAGGTCAATCCGACTCAGTCCGAAGCGCTGACCATGCTCTGCTGCCAGGTGTTCGGCAACGACGTTGCGATCAACATCGGCGGCGCCATGGGCAATTTCGAACTGAAC
>JANPCJ010000135.1:0-3623 GCA_031430895.1 Chloracidobacterium sp.
CTCAATCAGGAACACTTCTGCTGGATTTTCTTGCACCATTTCCGACATCAGCTTGCCAAGTTCGGCCAGTTTGCGCGCCTCGGACCCTCGGATCGCGGCTGAACCACTGTCAAACGTAATGCTCGCAACGTCGATCTGCGGGGCAAGTGCGCGCACTTGTGGGTATTCCCTTATCTGACGCAGACTGAAGGTCCGCCCCAGATCGCGCCCTTCCGTTGCCAACAAGGCTGCCCGCAACTCGGCATCCTGCTCGCCCGGACGGATCACCCGACCCTGTTCGCGTGGTTTCGGCAGGGTGGACACGTCAATCCGCTCCACCGGCGCCAGATCGTCGATCAGTATTCGGTTCGTTTGGCGGATCGGGTCTGTGTAGAGAGTTGCGAGAAGAAGGCTGGTCCGCGGATCGTCGCTAACTAGCGTCATCGGCATCGGCGATTTTGAGGCGACGATCATAAGGTTTTGCAGTTTGTCGTCGGGGTAATCGGGTCTTACCTTGAAGACGTAGGCATTTGGGAATACGGCGCGATAGGTCGCCAGTTCGGCTTGTAGAAAGCCGCTGCCTTCGCCGGTGATGGCGGAGCCGAGGTTGAGGATTACGACGCCGTCGTCCTTTAGAATGCGATGGAGATGTGTTACGGCTTCGATGGTTGTCAGGTGGGTGGGGACTGTGAAAAGCGAGCCGAAGGCGTCCATCAGGACGGCGTCGTATTTGGCGTTTTCGGTGCGGTTTATGAACATGCGGCCGTCTTCGTGGATGATGTTTAGACGCGGGTCGTCGTGCAATCTAAAGAAGTTACGGGCAATCTCGGTCATCTGCGGGTCGATTTCGACGACATCGATCCGCGCCGTATGGTATGTGCGAAGATACTCTTTTGGGAATGAATAGCCGGCACCGCCGATAATGAGCGTGTCGGTAAAATCGGGCTTGAAATATCGGATCAGGTGGTAGTAGGGCGAGTATTGCAGAACGAGATCTTCGCTATCGAGAAAGGCTGCCGATTGAACAAAGTAAGGGTCGGTGGCGAGGGCCCTGATCGGGCGGCCGGAGACGGGATCTGTGGTTTCGAAGACCTGGACTCGGCTGTATTCGGTATCGATGTCGTGCAGACCGCTTTGAACGCGGAGCGTGTAAGCAATTATTTCGGTGGCCGATACACCAAGGATGAACAAAATGATTGCCGCAATGTTCGCTTTTGAGAACGCGAGGGGAACGAGCAGCAAGGACAGAATTATCAGAGACGCCGCGAGCATATAAAGCGTTCGGACGCTGCCGACA
Organism: Chloracidobacterium sp.; assembly: GCA_031430895.1. Classification (GTDB taxonomy): domain Bacteria; phylum Acidobacteriota; class Blastocatellia; order Pyrinomonadales; family Pyrinomonadaceae; genus OLB17. The sequence continues at coordinate 1,277 of JANPCJ010000135.1, forward strand.
AATGGTATCAGGAAAAAACCGGCGGCGAATGTGCCGACGATGCTGCCGATTGTCGAAAGGGCGTACAGATTGCCGACCGTGCTGCCCGTTTGTTCGAGCGACGTCATTCTGAGCCGAACCGCGAATGGCGTTACGACGCCGAGGCAGACGCTGGCTGGTGCGAATAATAGAACAGCCGCGATTAGCGCCTTTATCTCCAACCCGACCGCCGCTCCAGCGATAGCCGACAGTGCAACATCCTTTATCAAGACCGTTAGCGAGATCAGACCTCCGGCCGCCAGTATTACGGATGCCAGAATTTTTAGATTGGGCCGCCGGTCGGCCAGCCGTCCACCCGCCCAATAACCCAGGCTGAGGCTGGCCAGAATGACGCCGATCAGGCTCGTCCAAACATATGTGGAGGTGCCGATAAATGGCGATAGAATCCGGGAGCCGATGATCTCGAACACCATCACGATCGCACCGCATAAAAAAACGGTAGCGCCGAGAGCGAAGCGATTTAATGCTTGGGACACTTTATCGGACGGCGAGGTAGGTTCAACATTCCTGAGCAGGGAACCTTACCAAAGGACAGTCAGGAAGGCGGGCTTGCCCCCGCTCTTACCGGCTAATTTGCCAAGTTAGAAGAGCGGGGGCAAGCCGCATAGGCGCCAACTAAGGCTGTAAATAGTTGAGTGTCATAGGTTTACGGCTTCGTTCTTCTTGGTTCATCGATCCGCTGTTTTCACCGCGTTAGCGGTGGCATGAATTTAGCCGTGGGTTTGAACCCACGGGACGCGTACCACGCTCGATTGTTGTCGCGTAAGCGACAAATGAATACTGGCCGCCGTTTTATTCAACCGTCGCTGACGCGACGCAGATTATATTTTCTGCGTTTCCGTGGGTTGAAACCCACGGCTAAACTCATTACATCGCTACGCGATGAGGAATTTTGAAGAGTTTACCATTCTAAATCGATTTTTTACATGCGTTATCTCATTTTATTTCAACCATTTACGGGCTGACGTTGGCGCCTATGCGGCAAGCCCGCCTCCTGACTGTTCTGGGTCAAACTTGTATTCTTTGGTCAAAGTTGGTTCGCCAACCATCAGTTTATGCATCAGCTATGCTCCCGCCGTTTTTTTTTCGCTGGTGGAATTTATGAAGGTCAGCCATTCTGCATCGAAAGGGGCCGGACGCACGGCGTCGATGATTTTGAAGAATTCATCCTGAATAATTTTTGTAACATCGCCGCGTTTTCCGGTGCCGACCGTGATGCGGTCAACCGAACGGATCGGCGTGATCTCGGCGGCCGTACCGGTGAAAAACACTTCGTCAGCCAGATAGAGAGCGGCTCGCTGGATATTGGTTTCGACGATATCGATACCCATCTCACGGGCGATCTGGATGACAGAGTCGCGGGTGATTCCGGGCAGAATAGATGCACCGAGCGGCGGTGTGATTAGCTTGCCTCCGTTGACCAGAAAAATGTTTTCGCCAGAACCTTCGGAGACATAGCCGCGGTCATCAAGCGCGATGCCCTCGGAAAAGCCGCCTAGCAGAGCTTCCATCTTTATGAGCTGCGAATTCATATAATTCGCACCGGCTTTGGCCATTGACGGCAGGGAATTCGATGTAATTCGAGTCCAGCTCGAAACGCAGACATCGATGCCGTTTTCGAGTGCTTCTTCACCCAGGTATTTGCCCCATTGCCACGCGGCGATGTAGGAATCGACTGGATTATTTAATGGATATACGCCAAAGGCGGGTTTAGCCTCGTCCAGGCCGCGAAAAATGACCGGCCTGAGATAGCAGGAATCGAGACCGCTCTGCTGGACGAGTTCGACCGACGCATCGCAAAATTGCTCACGCGTGAACGGCGAGTCCATGCGGTAGATCTTCGCGGAATTTACAAGCCGCTGCATGTGCTCGTTTAATCGAAAAATGGCCGAGCCTTTGCTCGTCTCGTAACACCGGATGCCTTCGAAAACGCTCGAGCCGTAATTAACGACGTGAGACATCACGTGGATTCGGGCGTCATCCCAGTCAATAAATTCACCGTTTTTCCAAACCTTGGGTGCGACCTTGGTTGTGTTTACATCAGTTCCAGCCATATTTTTTATTTGCCTGCAATTCCGCCATCATGACAGAGGAATATACGTCTAAAGGATAGAGTTTTCAAAAAAACTAAGCTAATTCGTTGACTGATTGTATCCCATGGCCGCCCATCCGCGCAAGAAACAAACAAGGCGGGTAGTTGCGGCCTCGCGGCTTCTTAGAAACTCTTTCCCCGCCAGCGTGTCAGTAGCCCGCACGTATGTAAGGGCTCGGTGGCCGTCGAGGCCCTTACTTACGTGCGGGCTACTGA
>JANPCJ010000136.1:0-2715 GCA_031430895.1 Chloracidobacterium sp.
ACGCTCAACCACCTGCTCAAATTCAATGACTTCTTTTTGTCTCTCTATTTGTGTTTTCATCCTCCTTATCTAACACAAATCCCCATCTCTCATCAAATTTTCATCCCCTTTTGTGTTTGGCTAAATCATGAAGGTTTCATGAGAATTTGATTCGCCGAGTTTCGGATTGAAAACAGCCTCCAGTCCGAGGCCGATCAAACTCAGCGAGAGAACAAAAAAAGTGAGCAAGACCGAGGGCGGCAGAACCGTCCACATCCAGGCGTTGGTTACGAAAGTTGCTTCGTGATTGAATGCGTGCGAGAGCATCAATCCCCAGCTTTTCGTAGTCGGATCTTCTAAACCCAAAAAACCCAACCCGGCTTCGGCTGCAATTGCCTGGCGGGCCTCTAAAACAAACTGGACTGAAAAAATTGAGTAAAGATGGGGCAAAATATGCTGGCGTAAAATGTGGTATCTATTACCGCCGAGAGCTTTCGCGGCGATGACAAATTCCGTTTTACTCAGACTTTTGACCAGAGGCCGCACCGATCGAGCTGTAGTCGTCCAGCCAAAAGCGGTTAAAATGATTGCGACGTTCCAAAAACTTGGTTTGAGAAAAAGCGCGAGAAAAATTATTAGTGGAAGACGAGGAATAACAAGCAGAAAATCAACCAAGCGCATCAAAGGCGCGTCTATGTAGTCGATGTACCCGGCAGCCGCGCCGACCAAAATGCCAAGAAAAGCGCTGGCAAACCCAACTACAAGACCGATAACTATCGAGGTTCTGCTACCTTTGAGAATTTCCCGGAAAACGTCATGCCCTAAATCGTCAGTGCCAAAAAAATGTGAGATCGAAGGCGGCGAAAACGGGGTGTCGAGTTTGTCTGGCGGAAAAACTACCGGCTCAATCAGACCGGCAAAAGCGATGATGCAGAGGATGATCAAGCCGATTTTTACAAATTGATTGCGGCTCATTAGCCTAGTTTAATCGAAATTACGCATGCGCGGGTCAAGCCAGTAAAGAAAAACATCGGCGGCGAAATTTGCAACTAAGATCGAAATTGTCAAAATAAGTAAAATTCCTCGAAGGAGATTGTAATCGTAGTTACGAAAAGCAGCTAACGCGAGCGTGGCGACGCCCGGATAGTTAAAAACGTCTTCGATGAAAAACACTCCGCCGATCGCCGTACCGAAAATCAAAGCGAAACGGGCAATCAGCGTCGGCAACGCAACGGGTAAGGCGTGGCGAAACAAAACAGCGCTGTTACTCAAACCTTTGGCGTGGGCGACCAGAATAAAATCCTCACCGAGAATGTCGATCAAAGTATTGCGAGTGAAATAATAGACGACTGATAATTCCCACAGAGCAAGAGCCGTGACAGGTAAAATCAGATGTTTCAGATGTCCGGCCCCAAAGCCCTGCCCGATTTCAGATGAACCGGAGAAGGGCAGCCATTTCAGAATAACGGCAAAAACTATGAGCAGGAGCATTGCTACCAGAAATGGCGGTACTGAATGAAGGGTCATCTGCGAGATCAAAAGCAGCGAGTCGGGTCTTTGCCCGCGACGCGACGCCGAAAATGCCCCGAGCGGAATTCCGAAAAGCAGAGCCAGAAAAATACCCGACGTTACTAAAATAAGCGTCCTTCCGGCATAATCAAAAATTATTCGGGCGACAGGTAAATGATAAAAATACGAATTCCCCAAATCCCCGACCGCAAGCGCTCTCAGATAACTGACGAATTGTGTCATAACGGGCTGATCAAGGCCGAAATGCTGTCGCAAAAACTGTTGGGTTTCTGCCTTTAACCCCTCGCTTCCGGCTTCGTTCAAGTTTCGCGACATCATTTCCACCGCATCGCCCGGCACAAGGTAGACAATAAAAAAATTTACCGTTATCACCACCGATAAAAGCAAAATGTATTGCATCAGAAGCGAAAGCAGCTTTCGTTTCATTGTTTTCTAAGAAGCGCGAGTTTATTCCACCAGATCGGAGCACCACCGCTGAGACCCTCTTTTGTCCAAAACCATTGGACGCCTTTATTTTTGCGAAACGCCACTACTGTTCCGGGGTTGTAGATCGGCAGGGAAGGTAAATCTTCGGCAATCGTCTGTTGAATCTTTGCCGCAGCTTCGCGTCGTTTGGTTTCATCCAAAGACGTCAAAAATTCATTATAAAGTTTTTTCAACTCTTCGTTTTTGTAGCCGCGAGCAGGAAAATCAGGATTGGTCGCCGGTATGCTGAGATTGATTGCGCCGCCGTGACTATCGAGAGCAATATCGTAATCACCCTGGGCAAGTACGTTTTCCTGCGGTCCCGTGCTAAGCGGTTTGATGTCGAGTTTGATGCCAACTTGTGCGAGTTGAACTTTTATCATTTCAGCTTCGCGGACCATATCTTGAGATTCACCTCGCGTATAAAGCGTGAAAGCCAGATTTTGGCCGCCAGCGTTTCGCCGTGTGCCCTCGCCATCCTTTTGCGAAAATCCAGCCTTGTCGAGCAATTCTTCCGCCTTTTTTATATCTTGTTCATATTTTGGCAAACCCGCGGCAAACCACGGCGAATCAGGATGGAGCAAACCCGTGCTGGAAACAATACCTTCACCATTGAGAACTTGTTTTACGATCTCCGGACGATTTAGTGCATAGGCAACCGCGTGGCGCATGTCCTTAGAATCAAACGGCGGCCGCTTTACATTAAAAATTAATTTGGTCAAATAGTAACTGAAAGGCCCC
>JANPCJ010000137.1:0-17322 GCA_031430895.1 Chloracidobacterium sp.
CGGCAGCCGGTCTTGTCGAAAAGAAGTTCTCGTACGGTCGCGCTTTTGTTGACGGCTCGGCGACGCTCGAATATCGCTTTGCCCCGAAATGGAACACGCAGATTTCCGTCCATCGCTACGAAAACCTCGGTCAGTTCGACACAACACCAACCCAAAAGCTTGAATACGAATTCGCCGTCAATCGCGCGCTAAGCCACAAACAATGGATCGGCGTCTCATTCTTTCGCCACATCCAATTCGGCGGGCCAAACGACCAGTTTTCATTCATAAAGCTAAAATACGGAGTGAATTTTTAAGATGATGGAATACGTAATCATTTGTCTGGCCGCGTTGCTCGCCTCGGCGTTGACGTTTTTCTCCGGCTTCGGGCTTGGCACTTTGCTGATGCCCGTGTTCGCCATCTTCTTCCCGGTCGAGATCGCCATCGGGCTTACGGCTGTCGTGCATTTTCTGAATGGCCTTTTCAAAGTCGCGCTGGTCGGACGAAATGCCGAGAAAGGAGTAGTTTTGCGGTTCGGCATCCCGGCGGCACTCGCGGCTTTGGCAGGAGCTTGGGTTTTGTCCTTGCTCGCTCATTTGCCTGACCTTTACACATATCAGGTAAGCGGCCATGAGTTTCATATCACGCCTATAAAGTCGATTATCGCATTGCTTTTGTTGATGTTCACAATACTCGAACTGACGCCGAAATTTCACGAGCTTTCGTTCGACACAAAATACCTCCCGTTCGGCGGTATCATCAGCGGATTTTTCGGGGGCCTTTCGGGAAATCAGGGAGCCTTTCGCACCGCGTTCCTTATAAAGAGCGGTTTGTCAAAGGAGGCGTTTATCGCAAGCGGGGTCGTTATCGCCTGCATGATCGACATCGCCCGCATTTCGTATTACTCGCAGTCGGTCCTGACCCTAAACCGCGAGACAAATTATCTTCTCCTCGCCTCCGCCACAATCTCCGCCTTTATCGGCGCTTTCTTCGGCAACCGTCTGCTCAAGAAAATAACGATGGACGCCGTCCGATGGATCGTCTCAATTATGCTGATCGTGATTTCCGTTTTGCTCGGCGCGGGAATCATTTAAGGCCAGTTTTCATAAAACTAAAATATGGCGTGAATTTTTAGTCGCTCGAAATGTTCCAGCCGTTTGACCGTTTGCAGATCGTGACGGTTCAGGAAATCCTCGACGGAGCAAGAATGAACCTCCCGCTTGTCGAAGAAGTAACCAAGAAAGCCCAGAAGGCAAAGAAAGACGACCAGCCGAGTTTGTTGTCGGAGTAAGTCCGGCAGCGGCGTTTACGCTGCTTTCCCGTGAGGGCACATAGCCACGCCCGTTTACGGCGTGGCCAGGGCGAGCGATAGATTTGAAGGACGTTTTAACGTCCTTTTTTCTTTTGGTTTAAGCCGCGACCAGAGTAAGCCCGTTGAAACGGGCTGAAAATCATTGGGCGAACGATAACCACGCCCTAAAGGGTCGTGGCTATGTGCCGCGAAACGCGGGAAGACGGCTGAAGCCGCCTTGAAAAGACGATCAATGCGGCTGTGCCGCTCGATGTGCTGCGGGGCCTTGCGTTGCCGGGAGATGTTCTTCTAACTTTTGAGCCAGTGCCTCTTTGCGATAACAACGGTTATCTTTATGGCGTCGATGTTTTCACCGAAAAGGGTGAAAGGATATGCACCGGCCCTTATTACGACAAAACCGAAAACACGCTTGTGTGCAAATACTGACCAAACGCGAGTCGTTTGGTCTAAAGAATCTTCCATACGCCATCGATCTTAACTTCGAACCTTGTAATTGGATGGACTTCCCAGAGTGTGGCGCGGCGTTTACGAGGTAGGTTTGGATTATTGGGATTGAACATCAACTCCTTATGCTCACCGTCGAAGAATAACCACCCAAATACTCGCGCCTGGTATCCTTTCCGCGAGTATTCTTTTAGATTGGCAAGATTCCACGTTGGATGACTGGCTCTAACTCTTCCGGTTCTTGCGGCTGTGCCGCTCTATTTGCGGAAAAGCTATGCTTTTCCGAAAGCATCCCCGAAACTCTGCGGCTCTGCCGCCGCCTCTGACAAGAACGGCGGCAGAGCCGCGATGAATCTATCAAACTAACGGAAAAGCACAGCTTTTCCGCAAATAGACGGGCGAAGCCCAAGGCAATTTTTCATTCCAGCCTTGTTAACTAGGCTTTCCCGCAGGGCACATAGCCACGTTGTTTACGGCGTGGATAGATCGAACGAACCATCGAAAGGGCGTTTTAACGTCCTTGCTCCTATCGGCTTAAGCCGGTTGATGGTAAGCCCCGACATGTCGGGGCTGAGAATCATATATCGAACCACCACCACGCCGTTAACGACGTGGCTATCAGCCCTTGGGGGCAAGCCTCGTAAACGAGGCTCAAATCAAAATATCAACAAAACTTTGTATAAACAATATGTTTTGGATAGGCGTTTTGTGGTATTCTGACTTTCAAAACGCGGCAGAAAGAAAAACAGGAGAAACAAAATGGCAGAAACGGGTCACATCAAAAACGTCGAAAATCTAGGGATAGCGAGGGATTTTGGGACGAGTTGGGGCGCGGCTTATGTGCCTTCGAACCCGAATCTGGCGATTGCGGTTGATGACGGCGCTTATCGCGGCTGCCGGAGGCGAGATCGACGGCGTTCAGACCAGTAAGACGCCATACCGCAACGCGACTGCCGCCTGCGAGGACGGATTCGAGCCATTGAGCAAGCTTGTTACGCGGGTGATGAGGGCGATGTCGGCACAGGGCATTCCGCAATCGGTGATCGATGACGCCAACACTTACGCGCGAAAGATAAAGGGGCAGCGGAAGACTCCGGCGAAGGTGGACGACCCGTCGACGCCGGGCGTGGACGAATCGCGGGCGAGCCATTCCGCCGCACAGATGAGCCGTTCGCAGCGGATGGAGAACTTTGAGAGCCTGCGTCTGCTGCTCGAATCGCAGGCGCTTTACACTCCGAACGAGAATGATCTGAAAATTATCACGCTGGCAACATATCTGGCCGATCTCGAGGCAAAGACGGCGGCGGTTGGGACAACTTTTGTCCCGTATTCGAACGCGATGGCTTCGCGCGACGACGTGCTGTATATAAACGACGACAGTATCGTCAAGATCGGGAAACTCTTCAAACTGTACGTCCAGGCCGCCTTTGGCAGAGACAGTACCGAATGGAATCAGGTGAAAGGCCTGGAATTTAAAGACCTCCGGCGGAAATAGAAGACTGCACTCCGGAATTCGAATGCCTCGCTCCGGGTTTCGAATGCCCTGCTCCCAACCGCGAATGCCCTACTCCGAGACGCGAACGCGATACTCCGAGACGCGAACGCCCTACTCCGAGATGCGAATGCCTTACTCCGGAACGCGAATGCCTTACTCCGAGACGCGAATGCCTCACTCCGAGACGCGAATGCCTTACTCCGAGAGGCGAATGCCTTACTCCGAGACGCGAATGCCTTACTCCGTGGAACGAATGACATCCCGCGACATTCGAATGGCATCCGACATTAAACAAATCACATTTTGTTGACGGCTAACGCTGAGGCCGGAGAACACGACGCGGAGTCGCGCTGAGTGAAAATCCTAACCGCCGACGTGAACGCTGGGCCGCATTTCCGGGTCGGGCTCGGCTTGTCGGAGAATCTCGCGTGTCACGGGCGCGGTGTCGCCTTCGCCAAAGAGAATGTAGCGGATCAGGTATTTTATCGGGTTGCCCTCGCTCCAACCGAAGTATACGTGCGGGATTTTGCCCGTTTTGTCACGCAGATGAAGCAGAAGAGCGGCGATAGCGTTTGGCACCGCCGGTGCTTTTGTTCGCAGGATTCTGTAACCGGCGACATCGACACCGCAGATTTCCAGTTTACCCACAAACTCTGAGGCGTCGCCGATGTCGATCTCGAAAAACAGTATCGGATCGTTGGCGGGAATGTGATTATCGACCCGTTTCTCGAGTTCCTTAAACCGATACTCCGTCAGATCGCCGGTCTCTCGGCGGTTAGTGACGATGCGGATCTCGCCGTCGGACAGGTCTTCAATAAATTGCTTTGCGGCCGCGTCGAGAACTATCTTTTGAATGCGAATCTCGGTCGTTCGCATTGCTCGCGACACAAACGACGCCACCACGATTCCCAGAATAAACAACGACGCTATCTTAATGCCATCCGGGCGCTCGATGATATTTGTGATAGTCGTGTATGCAAAAACCAGAGCGATAAACAGGTAAATCCATTTGGATGCCTGCTTTCGTGCCCAGGCCGAGATCGTCACCGCCACCGCCGCCGAGGACATTAATACCAGGACACCCGTCGCGTAAGCACCGCCCTGAGCTTCGACATTGGCGTCGAAAACGATCGTGATCGCAAAACAGATCAGCGTAAAGATGATCACCAGCGGTCGCGAGGCACGCGCCCAATTCGGGGCCATTCCGTATCGGGGAAGATATCGCGGAACAATATTCAGCAGCCCCGCCATCGCCGACGCACCGGCAAACCATAAGATAAGAATCGTGCTGATATCGTAAACCGTGCCAAACGCTTCGCCCAAATACAGGTGAGCGATAAACGCAAGCGCGCGTCCCTGCGCCTTACCGCCCGCGTCAAATTCAGCGGCGGGAATCAAAACGCTCGTGATAAAACTGCTGCAGATAAGGAAAAAGCTCATTATCAACGCGGCGGTGCGCAGGAGTTTCTTTGTTTTCTCGATGCGATCAGGATTATCGATCAGCGGCATGACGGCAACGCCCGTCTCAAATCCCGATAGGCCGAGCGCGAGTTTGGGGAAGACCAGAAGTGAGAGTCCGATGATGAGGAAGATGCTTTGCGGCGTACCGGTTGCGGCATTTGTAAAGAGCGCGTTACGCCAGTTAGTGAGGAGTGACGGCTCGAGCGCGATCTCGTATATTCCCGTGGCGACGACGACCAGATTCAACAGCAAATAGCTGATAACCAAAACGACGGCAATACCGATGGCCTCCTTAAAGCCTTTTAGAAAGACCGCCGCCAGGACCGTGATCATCAGCAGGGTAACGACAATCGGATGATCGAGGCTGGTGATGTTCTCTTCGACAAACGGATTGTGGATGATGTGTTCGGAGGCGTCGGCCGCGGAAAGAGTGATCGTGATGACAAAATCGGTCGCCACAAAGCCGAGCAGGGCGAGCACAAACATCTTGCTCTTCCAACGCGAGAGCAGCGATTCGAGCATCGAAATCGATCCCTGGCCGTGCGGGCTTTCGGTCGCGACGCGATTGTAGATAGGAAGTGCCCCAAACAAGGTCAGAGCGACGAGAATCAGTGTAGCTATCGGCGAGAGCACACCAGCGGCAGCAAATGCGATTCCAGGCTGATAACCGAGAGTTGAAAAATAATCGACGCCCGTCAGGCACATCACCTGCCACCACGTGTGCTTGTGGGCCGGAACCTTTTCCGCGAACGGGCCTTCAGTGTCCTGAACGCCCTGCATAAACCAATCTTTGAGGCCCCGTTTGGCTCCCGCTTTGTTAGTTCCCATATATTTCGCCGCCGCCCGCTCGCCGACAAGCGTTTTGAGATAGGCAAACACGGATTAGAGGCACGATCAAGGGCGCGATCGCGCCTAAATCCACGCTTCTGCATATATTAACGACAATTCCCTAAATTTAGAACCCGGCAAGTCGCGAAATCTAAAAAAATCATAAAAAAATCATAAAGATTTCGCGGAGGATTTTTCCGTTCCAGTGCTACAACTAGAAATTCAAATGAGAAGGTTCAAGAAGCATGAGTACAGTCCGGAAGGCGGGTTTACCCCCGTTTCTTTGGTTAGGGAGAAAGAGCCGGGGTAAACCCGCCTTCCGGACTGTTCCAGGGTGACTCTCTCGATTTACAACGCAATACAGGTTTGACCGATCAATTCACGAGAGCTACATCAGGTTAACCGGATCAATCTCGACGTACACTGTTCGAAGGTCGCAACCGTGAGTTTCCGCGTCGGCGAGGGCTAGTTCGAGCATTTCTTTTAGCGATCTTCGACTCGCGGCTTTGATGATGATCTGAAGACGAAACTCATTCTTCAAACGCGAAAGGGAAGCCGGGGCCGGGCCGAGGATTCTGGCCGTCCTCGCCGCGTTTGCGGCGTCGAGCGAACGCCGGAGAGTATTTGCGTTTTTTGAGGCGTAGGAATGTTCGCGGTGCTTAACGAGGATCGACGCGAGCATGGAAAACGGCGGATATCCCAAGCGCTGGCGGAATTTTATCTCTTCGTTGTAAAAGCCTTCGTAATCCTGTTTGCGGGCATGACGCAGGGCGTAATGTTCGGGATAATAGGTCTGGATCAACACTTTTCCCGCTTTCGTACCTCGTCCGGCGCGCCCGGCGACTTGGGTGATAAGCTGAAACGTCCGCTCGGCGGAACGCAGATCGGGCAGACCCAGCCCGATATCGACCGAGATGACGCCTACGAGCGTCACATTTGGAAAATCGTGTCCCTTTGCGATCATTTGGGTTCCGACGAGCATATCGAGGCCGCCCGCCGCGAATTTTAGCAGCACATCCTCCATCTCGTTCTTGTGGGACATCGTGTCGCGGTCGACGCGTGCGATTCGCATATCGGGGAATTTATTTTCGAGCATGTCCGCTATATTCTCGGTGCCTTCGCCGACGAAGTAGAGATATTGGCTCTGGCAAAGCGGACACAATTTCGGGACTTTCTCCCGATAGTTACAGTAATGACAAAGCAGCTTGTCGCCGCCGCGATGAAATGTGAGCGTAATGTCGCAATTCTTACACTTCATCGTCTCGCCACACGTGCGGCAAAGCACGAATTGCGAAAAGCCGCGGCGGTTTAGCAGAATCATTATCTGCTCGCCTCTTTCATGGGTCGTTTTGATCGCGCTGAGCAGTTCAAACGAAAGTGCGACGTGCCGCCCGGCGCGTTTAAACACTTCACGCATGTCGATCAGCTCGGCCTCGGCCAAACCGCGTCCGCCGATGCGGTCGGGGAGCCGGAGATATGCGTACTTGCCTGTTTGGGAGTTGTAGAACGACTCCATCGCGGGCGTCGCGGAGCCGAGAACGGCGACGGCTCCGGCCCGGTGGGCGCGCATGACGGCGACGTCGCGGGCATTGTAGAAAGGTGATTCGTGCTGGCGGTAGGATGGATCGTGTTCTTCATCGACTATGATGAGGCCGATGTTTTCGAGCGGGGCAAAGACGGCGGATCGTGTGCCAATCGCGATTCGCGCGTCGCCCCGTCTGATGCGTCGCCATTCATCGTAACGCTCACCGGCCGAGAGTTTCGAGTGCAGGATCGCGACTTCCGGGCCGAAAACCGCGCGCAGACGCCGCGAGAAAACGGGCGTTAGAGCAATCTCGGGTACAAGCATCATCGCCGAGCGTCCCTCGTCGAGCGCGAAACGCATTGCGCGTATATACACTTCTGTTTTACCGCTTCCCGTCACGCCGTGGAGCAAAAACGCCTTGAATTCACCGTCATTTTTTAGCGTCGCAGTGATCGAGTCAAGGGCCGATTGCTGTTCGGGTGTCAACGTAAAATCATCGCGGTCGGGCAGAACGGCCCCGGCAAGCGGATCGCGGAGTGTATCCTGAACAAAGATCTCGATGATGCCATGTTTGGCGAGCGTATTTAACGGCGAGGCCCCGACATCGGCCTGCTCAAGCACATCCGTAAAAAGCATTTCGCCGCCATTGGCCGCGAGCAGATCGCAAATTGCTTGCTGCTGTTCGGACAACGGCCGTGCAAGAACCCGGTCGCTACCGCTCCCGGTTCTGACAGGCTTTTCGTCGGCTGATTCGGCGACCGCCAGCAATCGGACGGCTTTTCGTCGTTTCGGGCGAATCTTTTCAGTGTTTATCCCGGCCGGCAACGCGGCTTTTAGCATTTCGCCCCAGAACGAAGCGTAATAGTCGGCCGTCCATTGCGTTAGCCCTAGTATCTCGGGCGTGATGAGCGGCTCATCGTCCGTGACCTCGATAATGTCTTTGATCTTTGACTCGTCTATATCGACGTCCGGTGGCAGCGCGTCGTGCAAACCGACCGCGTAACCGGTCAGATTCCGCCGACCGAACGGCAGCATCAGCCGGGCGCCGAGTTTGATGCTTCCTCGCATTTTCTCCGGCACACGATAGGTAAAAACACGCCGCAGCGGCACCGGCAAAGCGGCTTCGACGTACACCGGCAGGGCTGCATTTTTTGCGTCGGACGTGGGCATTTTTGCGTCTTCGGAACAAATGATAACCTATTGGTGATAAGTGTCAGAACCGGGAGCGGTAGCGACTGGGTTCTTTTCGCAGCCGCCCACGAACCCAGTCGCTACCGCTCCCGGTTCTGACCCGCAAACAATGGAAGATTTGTTTAGAACCGAGGAAAAGAAAAAGGGCATCAACAAGGTCTTTATTGCGGCGCTCGTGATTGGCCTCGTGTTAATTGGCGCCGCGATCTGGCTGCTTTCGTTTAGACCGCCGATGGACGTGCAGACGGCGAAAATCCTCGAAGGCTCGTACCGCGAAGGCTCGCCCGAGTTCGCCGATCTCAATAAAGACATTATCATCTCGACCGGCGATAAAACCGTCCAATCGCCAATGGCGACGGGCAAGATCTCGATGTTTATCAACGGCACGATCCGCAACAAAGGTACGCGGACGATAAACACGCTGGAAGTTAATGTTGCGGTCGTCACCCAATTTAACGACATCCTGCGTGAACGTCGGATTCTCGTCGTTCCCGTCCAACAGCAAGTTCTTGCACCCGGCGAGACAATTCCGATCACGCTCACCCTCGATGGATTTAACAGGGACGACGATCGGGCCAATATTCGGTGGAAAGTCACTGCGATCAGGGCCCAACACTAAGTGCCGGAAAGGGCGGAATGACGCGTTCCAAGGTCCGGATGCTCCGCCGAGTCGTCGGGATGATCCATTCCGAGGTCGGAATGAAGTGTTCCGGGGTCGGGATAAAGTGTTCGGAGGTCGGGATGAAGCGTTCCGGGGTCGGGATGAACCATTCGGAGGTCGGGGTGAAGCGTTCGGAGGTCGGGATGAACCATTCGGAGATCGGGATGAACCATTCGGAGGTCGGGGTGATACCTTCCTGTCCCTGAAAGGGACGCATTTAATAGCGTCGGGTGAAACCCGACGACGGGCAAGCTAACCAGATTCTGTCCCTGAAAGGGACAAATGGGTGAAACATTTGACATTCGTCCCTTTCAGGGACGTTTCGCGCGCTGCTGCGAGACTCGTCGGGATGCTCCCGACGCTATTGTATTTGTCCCTTTCAGGGACTTGTAAACCCGTGTTCACATGACCTTACGATCTTAGGGCCGAAAAGAAATCCCGGAAAATTTGTGAAGTAAGCCCCGAAATGAAAGATCCAAAGCCTTCAGCGCTACAGGCGGGGAAAGGAAATTAAATAACCTCAATCCTCAATCCTCAAGTTTTCCTCAACCCGACTGCTCAAGTTTTTCTCAACCCGTCTGTCGTAGTCTTACAATAAGCGAAAAAAGGCGTCAGGACACACAAATGTGCGTCCGACTGATTTAGCGGCCGAAACGAGACAGATCGTTAGTCTCGGATTCCCGGCGAAGGCGGACGTGACAAGAGGCATGAACAACAATAGAACAATTGCGATAGCCAGCCTCATCCTCATCATAGGTTTGGGATCTGCTGCCTGCGTCCGCCGCGATGTTGTTTTGCCGCACGATCTGCTCGGAATAAGCGTAGGCATGAATAAGGCGGACGCTCTCAAGCGGTTGGAGGAAATTGGCACAATGGAGAGCGAGGGCAGGAAAGTCGGTCAGCTCTGGAGATTAAAGAATGATCCGCATTTTAGCGCCCTCGCCCTAGATTACGATAACGAAGATCGAGTGCGTTTTGTGACCGCGTTCGTTGAGAAAACCACCGCAAAAGAGAAGATCCGATTCGCGGATGTTAGCGACTTGGCAAAAGCCAAAGCGGAGATCACCGAGCCGCATTATCGTTACATTTGGGAAGTCGCCGCCGAAAACGACAAACCATCTTATTTTGTCATCGTCTATGGCGACAGTCCCGAATATGTAACGATTTATTCGTTGTCGAAAAAGCCTGATCCAGTGGTGCCGGAGGCGGTCAACACGAATCAGGGAAACAGTTGATATAGATTTTGGAATTTACGATTCTTTGTTTGATGACCAATCGCAAATTGAAAGGGAGTTTGTTATGAAAAAGAAAAGTTTAATCAGCAAGCGTCAAGTTGACTTACGGCTCGGCGGGATGCTTTTGGCGGTTTTGAGTTTAGCAATCGGCGGCTTTTGGTTTTTTGTTTTCGATAAACAAACCGAAGCCGCGAGTCCGGCGAGCGGGACGATAAATCCGGGCGATTCGACCATTACGTGGACGGGAACGGGAACGGTTCAAGGCGCCGCCAATGGTGAGCCGAGCTGCACGCACGGGACTCAACAGACTCCCGCGACCAACTGCGATGCATTTACTTTGACCGTCGGCGGCACGCCCGCCCAATGGGTCGGGAAGAAGATTTCATTAAAGCTGACGATGGGTGCCGGCGACGATTATGATTTGGTCGTCCGCAAGGAATCGAACAGCACTGCCGCAATGCAGGGCGACGGAGTAACCGCCAACACGCCGCCCTTGGATACTGTCGTAGGGACGAGCGGTGCCGCTGCCGGAAGCCAGGAGGAAGTTATCCTCAGTCCGACTACGCAGGGGGTCGGGATCTATTATGTGCGCGCCATTTATTTTGCAACCACGCCCGTCCAATATAACGGCTCGGCAACGGTGCAGGGGACTTCGCAGCCGCCGCCGCCGTCAGCCTGCCCTCTGCCGACCTTTGACAACTATCAGCCGCCGTTCGGTTATCTGCGGCGCGACCAGGCGGGCGAGCCTTCGATCGGCGTCAACTGGAATTCCAATAACGCGATGACGATGCATCGCTTGCAGGCAAGCCGGACGACCTGGGACGATGCGACCTCGCCGCCCAATCCTGTGGAGAATACCGGGCATATTTGGTTTCCGCGTCCGATGCCGCTCGTTGCTACCGGACTCGACCCGATCGGATTTACCGACTCGGTAACCGGGCGCAGCCTCTTTGGCGAGTTGAGCGGCAACTTTACCAACGGCATTATTTCGGATGACGATTTCAATACGTTCATAAACCAGCCGCAACAGGGCCAGGGGGTGTCCAGTTCGGTTGACCACCAAACCATCGGCGGCGGCCCGCCGAGTCCGACCGCGCCGATAGCTCGCCAACCGAATACGAGCTACCCGCATATGTTCTACTATGCGGCGCAAAACATCGCACTCGCGACGGTTTCGACCAGTACTGACGGCGGTCTGAGCTGGCTCGGGGCGGTGCCTGCGTATAATCTCACGCAGTGCAACGGCTTGCACGGGCATATCAAGGTTGCGCCAAACGACGGCACGGTGTATCTGCCGAACAAGGGCTGCGGCGGTAAATCGGGCTTTGCGCGTTCGACCGACAACGGCTTGACGTGGACGGTTCATAAAGCACCGGACAGCACGGCGGGCAATACCGACCCGTCAATCGGCATCGGCTCGGGCGGAAGAGTCTTCTTCGCCTACGCCGGAGGCGATAATCGCCCGCACGTTGCCGTAACGGACGACAGAGGCAATACGTGGCGCAACGATTACGACCTCGGCGCAAATCTCGGCATCACGGCGGCTGTCTTTCCGCACGCGGTTGCCGGCGACAATGACCGCGCGGCCGTCTTTTTCCTCGGCACCACTTCGACCAATCCGGGCGATCCGGTCGGCGATGACGCGACCACAGCGTTTGCGGGAACGTGGTATCCGTATATGGCCGTTACGTGCGACGGGGGAGTTTCGTGGTCGGTCATTAGAGCCGACAACGACCCGCTGTTTCCGGGCGTATCAAATCCCGTCCAGCAAGGCGTAGTTTGCACCAACGGCACGACTTGTCCGGCGGGAACGCGCAATCTGCTCGATTTTAACGAGATGGTGGTGGATGGACGCGGACGCATCACGGCGGTTTATGCCGACGGCTGCAATAGATTAGGTGTAAATAGCACTGGCGGTCCTCATCCGTGCCTGACGCAGCCGGATAATCACCCGACGCTGACAACCAAAACGCAGAATCAGGGTGAGGACCGGATGACGATTATCCGACAGCGTGGCGGATTCCGGCTGTTCGCGGCATTCGATCCGGGCGGCCCCGCCGCTCCGCCTCTGCCGCCGCCGGTGTCTATCGAAGAGGACAAACGCGGATACAGCCTGCGGTGGGCGACGCCGGATAACGGCGGCGCGCCGCTCACTAGCTATCGCATCTACCGCGGCAACGCGGCGGGCAAGGAGACGTTCGTCGCCGAAGTGAAGGCGAGACAGAACAGCTTCTTCGACAGGCGTTCGTTTATGAACGGCGATACCACGTATTACAAGGTCTCGGCGGTCAATCGCTTCGGCGAGAGCCCGCGAACGGTCAAGTTCTATACGACCGGAGGAAGTGAGTAATCCGCTCTTGAGCGGAGCAAGCGTGAAGCTGTCGACGAAATTTCGACGACGGCTTCACGGCTGATCGATCATTGGAGAAAGGGCTGCGACCTCTCTGACGGGGGCCTCCACAGAAAATTGCGACCGGTAGAAAAAAGTAGAATGCGAAAAATCGCAATAAATAAAATGAAAAACGAAAATTCAGCAGGAATCACCCCGGTGCGCAGCCGACTGTTACTTATCGTGATTGCGATTGCGGCATTCATTCTCTCCGGCGTCATCGCTCAGGCACATCTGGCGGATGATTCCGGCTTGCTCGATTGGGCAATGTCGGCCGAGTTAAACCCTCCGCTGACCGCCGGCCTGCCCAGGCCGACCGCGGAGCCCAAGCTGGCCGCGGCACCGCCCACCGATCCGGTCTGCAACGCGTCCGGTGTCACCATTCTTACTGACCCCGCGGGCGACACCACCGGCGGTGCTCCTTCGATGGAGCACGACGTTCGTGAGTTGTCAATATCACAGCCGTATGTCGCCAACCCCGCCGACTACAAGATCGCCATTCACCTGAAGATGCAGAGCCTTGCCAACGTGCCGCCCAACACGATTTGGCCAGTCAATTTCTGCGTTTCGGGCGGGGGCTTTCCGTGCACTGATACAGGAACTGCCGCGCCTTATAGTGCGACGAATAAGTACTACGGGGTACGAATGACTACGTCGCCGCCGGACAGCACCGGGCCGCCGGTATTCCAGATTCTCAAACCTAATGCCGGCACCACCTCGGGCACCCGCACCATCATAGCGGCGGAACCCGGGAGCGGTTTCACCGCCGCCGGCCTGATCACAATTGTAGCCAAGGGGGCCGACCTTGGATTGACGCCAAACAGCGGCCAACAGCTATTTAATTTTCAGACACGCATCGCAGTCAATTTCGTGGCTGCGACCCTGACGCCTGACAATATGCCGGACGACGTTACAATCGGCGGCGGTACGTTTACTCCAGTTTCCCTGACGAATTGCATGCCGGCGGGAGGACCGACGGCAGATCTTTCGATAACGAAAACGGACGGTACAACAACCTACACGCCGGGCGGCACGACGACATACACTATCGTCGCATCAAATGCAGGCCCGGACCCGGCCGCGAACGCACTCGTAACGGATACATTCCCGGCGGCGATCACCTCAGCTAACTGGACATGCACAGGCGCGGGTGGCGGGACTTGTCCGGCAAGCGGTTCGGGCAATATCAGCAGTTTGGTCTCTCTGCCGTCCGGCGGCTCTGTCACCTTTACGGTGACGGCAAATATAAGCGGATCCGCCACGGGCACGCTGACCAACACCGCGACTGTAGCGGCGCCGGCGGGCGTGAACGATCCGAATACGACCAACAACTCGGCGACCGACAGTAACACGCAGGCAGCCGGACCGTCCGCCGATCTCTCGATAACAAAAACGAACGGAACGACAACCTATACGCCGGGCGGCACGACGACATACACGATAGTCGCATCCAATGCCGCAGGCCCAAGCCCTGTCACGAACGCGCTTGTTGCGGATACATTCCCGTCACAGATCACGAGTGCGATCTGGAATTGCGTAGGCTCCGGCGGCGGGGTTTGCCCGGCAGGCGGTTCGGGCAATATGATAGTCGATTCTGTCAATCTGCCGATCGGCGGCACCGTCACCTACACGGTAATGGCAAATATTAGCGGCACTGCTACGGGCAATCTGGTAAACAGGGCGACGGTCGAAGTCCCGGGAGGGGTGACGGATCCGGTATCCGGCAATAATTCGGCGACCGACACTGACACGCCCTCAGGGACCGCGTGTCCGGCGGCGACGACGCCCCCCACAGGCGCAACCTTTACCGTTACAGTGAACGCCAATAGCGGAGCGGGCACTCTGCGTCAGGCAATCTTGGATGCAAACGCCTCGACGGGGACCTTAGACACGATTACTTTTTCGGGGGTAACATCCATCGCATTGACGGACGCCCTTCCGGCCATCACCGATCCGGTGGTGATCAACGGCGGGGCAACGCCGACCGTCGAACTAAACGGACTGGGCACGCAGGATGAGGGTAATGCATCCATTGGCCTGCATATCAGAGCCGGAGGGACAACGATTCAAGGAATGGTTATAAACCGATTTGGCGAAGCCGGGATCCGAGTGAGTTGCAACGGCACCAATACCATAATCGGCAACCGCATCGGCACAAACAGCGCCGGCACGACCGCACTTGGGAACATTAATCGCGGTATTTTGATTGTCGGAACATCGGGCAATCTTATCGGCAACGGCACGACGGCGGGTCGCAACCTGATCTCAGGAAATGCGGGCCGCGGCATCGACATCAACGCGGGCGGCTCGGCAACGGTAGCCGGTAATTTTATCGGAACAAATGCCGCGGGCACGGGCGATCTCGGCAATACGAGCCACGGGATACAGATCGTCAATTCATCGAACAGCACGATCGGGGGAACCGTCGCCGCCGCCGGCAATGTGATTTCCGGTAACACCGGCAGCGGCGTATTCGTTATCGGAGATGTGGGGACGCCCGCGAGCAACAACGTCATCAGCGGCAACTTCATCGGCGTCGATAGCGTCGGAAACACCGCGATGCCGAATACGGGCAGCGGCGTTGCGATCCAGGCCGGATCGAACACGGTCGGCGGCACTACGGTCGGCGCGAGAAACGTGATTTCCGGAAATTCGGTCGAGGGCGTTGCAATTTCGACGACGCTTGCGACTCTCAATCTCGTTGCGGGCAACTATATCGGCGTCGGCGCAAACGGTACTACGTCTATTCCGAATGTAAACAACGGCGTCCGAATCGCTTCGCAGGCGGCCAACAATATGGTCGGCAACGCGACGACGACTCCCGGGATGTGCGACAACGCCTGCAACCTGATCGCGAACAACGGCGCGGCCACAGCGACGACCGCAAGAGCGGGCGTTTATATCGATACGACTGCCGGCACCGGCAACCAGATCAGGCGGAATTCGATCTTTACAAATGGCGCTGCCGCCGGTTTGGGCATTGACCTTGGAACAGCCGGCGCAACGGCGAATGACACAAACGACCCTGATACAGGCCCTAACAATCTTCAGAATAAACCCGTAGTACTCGTGGCAAACGATGCCGAGGTTGTCAGCGGTACGCTCAACAGTACCCCATCGACCCAATTTGCAATCGATGTATTCAGAAACGACGCGACCGATGGAGCAGTGGCTAGCGAAGCTCGTCTCTTTATTGGTTCAACCACCGCGACGACGGATGGAGGCGGTAATGCGACATTTAGTCTGACATCCTCGGTTCCACTGACAGCAGGGCAATTCGTTACCGCCATCGCGACTCGCGCGACCGTACCATTCGATACATCTGAAATATCCGACCCCGTATTAGTCGTGGCAGGAGGTGGAACACCGACACCAACGCCGACTCCAACTCCAACTCCGACTCCTACGCCGACTCCAACTGCGACGCCAACTCCTACGGCTACGCCAACGCCAACGCCGAATGGGATCGAGGCAGATGTTGAACCGGGCGTTAGCGGCGATGGAGATGTTGATGTCGGGGACCAGATCGAGATAGGAGATCTTGCGGCATTTATCTCGACCCCAAATGTCGCCGCGGGTGAATTCCAGCGTGCCGACTGCGATCCACGGGTCGACCCGTCAGGTCCAAGCGGAGACGCTGACGTAGACGTCGGCGACGTTATTCAAGCCGGCGATTACGCCGCCTTCATTAACCCGCCGCAGCCCGCCAGCGGGCCTTTCGGTCCGGGGGGAGCGCCAGGCGAGGGCCTTTCGCGCACTGGGGATGCAAAATCGTCCGAGGCCATCCCGCGCGTTGTGAGGGTGGTTAATCAGACCGTTCCTGCCGGGACAACCTCGGTTACCATCCAGATCACCATCGACGCCGAGCCGGGCGACCGAGGCGTACAGTTTACGTTGGACTACCCGTCGGGCTTTAGCAATCCCGTGGTGACAAATACGTCCGGTGCCGGCAGCTTTACCGCTAATCCAAACGGGTTTCCGGGCAAGGTGATCATCGTGGCCTCGTTCGCTTCAGGGCAGGGATTTGCGGGCGGCGTCAATCCCATCGCGAATATTACTTTCAACGTGGCGCCCGGAACGAGCGGTACGCAGACATTCTTCTTCAGCGGCTCGCCGGCTTCAAACCAGGTGCGCGACTCGGCAAATGCCGAAGTTCAGTCAACATTTACTTCCGGCACGGTCACTTTCACCGGGCCGACACCCACGCCGACGCCGACACCGGTAACAAGAGTCGTCCGCGTAGTGAATCAGACCGTTCCGGCCGGAACGACGTCGGTTATCGTTCAGGTCACGATCGATGCGCAGACTCTGGATCGTGGCATTCAATTTACGCTCGACTATCCGGCGCCCTTTAGCAATCCGGTAGTAACGAACACTTCCGGAGCCTCCAACTTTACCTCAAACACGGCAAATCCAGGCAAGGTAATCGTCGTAGCATCGTTTAACAGCGGCCAGGGTTTCGCGGCCGGTACGAATCCCGTCGTCAATGTTGCGTTCAACGTGTCGCCAGGCACTTCGGGAACTCAGACATTGTTCTTTAGCGGATCACCAACCACAAACCAGGTCCGCGATTCCGCAAATACGGAGGTGCCCTCTAGCTTTAATTCCGGAACCGTAACGTTTATGGCGCCGACACCGACGCCGACACCGACGCCAACGCCAACGCCGACACCGA
Source organism: Chloracidobacterium sp. (assembly GCA_031430895.1). Taxonomy (GTDB): domain Bacteria; phylum Acidobacteriota; class Blastocatellia; order Pyrinomonadales; family Pyrinomonadaceae; genus OLB17. The sequence continues at coordinate 17,197 of JANPCJ010000137.1, forward strand.
CACCGACGCCGACACCGACGCCGACGCCGACCGCGACGGCCACCGCGACGGCGACCGCCACCCGCGTCCCGATGCCGGTCTACCTGCCGCTCGCGCTGCGCGAGGCCTGCCCGAAGCCGCGCGTCG
>JANPCJ010000138.1:0-11067 GCA_031430895.1 Chloracidobacterium sp.
GATATAGTCGCCCACCTTATCAGCCACTGACGAACTTACGGTGAATGCTCCGTAACGACGCTGCCACGCAAAATTACGATTATGTTGTTTCGCCCATTTAGAAGAATTCGCTTTCAACTCGCGCATAAACGCCGGAAAATCGCACGGTACGAGTAATATGAGCAGATGAACATGATCCGGCAGACCATTGATCTCTATCGCGATCCCTTTCCAGCCTTTCACGATACCGCCGAGATATTTGTGCAGTTCGCTTTCCCACGAAGCTCCGATCAACGGTTCGCCGCCCTTTGTCCTGAAAACTACGTGGTATAGAAATCGTGTATGTGACATGTTGGATTCTCTTTCCTATTTTCTACTGTGTGCGGAGCACGCAAAATAACCTTAGCTACAGGTGAAGCGAAGCGTAACCTGTAGACCGATGCCGCACATGGCGTTCGAGCGTGTGAAACACGCGATATATATTCGCATTTGATTATGCCGCGTGTTTCACACGCTAGCGTCATCCGTCCGATTGATCTACACATTTCGCTTCGCTGCATGTGTAGCTAAAGTTATTTGATGTGCTCCGCACATCAACGGGCAAAGCCCGAATACGAATCATATCGGCCTCAGCGTGCCGGGCACGCGATATATCATTAGCTACAGGTGGAGCCGAGCGTAACCTGTAGGCCGGATCGCAAATCGTCATCGAGCGTGTGAAACACGCGAAACGTTAAACTCGCCGGTATATGTCGCGTGTTTACACGTAGTGTTTGAGTTCCTTTTCAATGTCCGAAAGCTGAGTATAAAACTCATCTTTTTTAGAGTTCTTCGCGGCGTGTAGATTCTTATTCAGTGCCTTTTTCATCAGTCTTTAAGTAGTCAATCCTCCGTTCCCTATCTACTTCAATCTCGCCCCAACCTGCACATCCTCCAAAAACGCCGCCAATGCAGGATTCGGCCCGGAATTGTCTTCGAGCGAGGCGGCGCAGATCATGCCTTGGGATTCGAGGCCACGCATTTTGCGGGGTTTTAAGTTGGCGACGACGACGACTTTGCGACCGATTAGTTTTTCGGGGTCGTAGTATTCGGCGAGACCGGCGAGGATTTGGCGGGGTTGCTCTTCGCCGAGATCGATTTCGAAACGCAGGAGTTTGTCGGCATTCGGAATACGCTCCGCGACTTTGATCTCACCGACGCGGAGTTCAACTTTTAGGAAATCATCAATCGTGATGAAACTTTCTACTTCTGCTTCGACTTTTTCAACCGCCAAGGGTGACCCAGTCGCTACCGCTCCCGGTTCTGACTCCGGCACCGCCGCTACTGACCGCTGATCGCTGATTGCCGACTGCTGACTTATCTCATTCATAACTTTACTCTTATCAATTCTCGGAAAAACGCCTATGGTTTCACCGATCTTTGTCCCGGCTGGCAATTCTCCCCATTTCAAATTCACCGGATCAAGCATGGCGATGTCTCCGCTGAGGCCGATTTGGCTGAAAATATTTTTCGCCGCTTCGGGCATTACGGGATACAGCAAAATGCTCAGCCATCGCAGCGTTTCGCACGCTCGATAGAGCACGGCGTTTAGTGTCTCTGCCTGTTTATCGTCTTTGATAAGTTCCCACGGTTTCGAATCCGAGATCAGTTTGTCGACGCGGGCTATGACGGTCCAGGCAGTCTCTAGAGCCAAGCTAAACTCAAAATTATCGAACCTCCGTACAAATTCGTCGCGTGCATGCTCGACTACCGAAGCGAGTTCCTGATCGTCCGGGCTGACTCCGGCACGTTTGGCGTTGAGGTAATTCTCTTCCGCGATCTTACCGCTTGGGATCGCTCCCTCGCGGTATTTGGTAATCATCGAAAATGTGCGGCTCGCGAGATTGCCGAGCCCGCTGGCGAGATCGGCGTTCGCCCGATCAATAAGGTTTTCATAACCAAACTTCCCATCCTGTCCAAAAACCATATCGCGGAGCAAAAAGTAACGCAGTGCGTCGACCTGAAAATGTTTATGTAACACATCAACTTCGATCACGTTACCCATTGTCTTTCCCATCTTTCGGCCATCGGCGTCAAGCCACATCCCGTGGGCATAAACTGTCTTTGGCAGGTCGAGTCCCGCTGCCTTAAGAAATGAAAACCAATAGACCGTGTGAAACCGCAAAATGTCTTTTCCGACGAGGTGGACGGAATTTGTCCAGTATTTTTCGAACCCGACCGACGCCTTTTCCGCATTGCCGTAACCGATTGCCGTTATATAGTTCGATAGAGCCTCGAGCCATACGTACATCACGTGGTTCTCGTCGGCTGGCACGGTAATTCCCCATGAGACGGAGCTCTTTTGACGGCTGATCGACAAATCCTGCAGACCACCGCGAACAAAGGATAAAACCTCATTTCGTCGCCCTTCAGGCCGCACCAAAGCTTCGTCCGATTCAATCAAATCGATCAAAAATTCGTCGTAGTCCGAAAGCCGGAAGAAATAGCTCTCCTCAGCAACCTTATCGAGTCGCCGTTCGTGGCTAAGGCAATGCGGCGTCTCCGCGCCTTCTGGCGTGTAATATTGTTCCTCGGTCTTAAACTCGGCACATGGAGCGCAAAACCAGCCTTCGTAAAAGCCTTTGTAGATCGTGTCGTTCCCTTTTGGTGTCTTGTTTTTGGCAATCTCACGCCAGAAATGCTGAACGCCTCGCACATGAAACGGCTCGGTGGTGCGCATAAAAATGTCGTAACCGCCGTTTTCGGTGTCGAGCCGAAAGTCATGAAACATCCGCTTCAGCTCACCGGAAACATAATCCACCTGCTCCTTCGGCGAACGCCCTTCCCGCTCCGCCGCACGCTGGATATTCAGGCCGTGCTCGTCCGTACCCGTCAAAAAATACGTATCAAACCCACGCTGTCTCCTATGCCTCTGGATAACATCGGCAACGGTCGTCGTATACAGATGCCCCAAATGCGGCAGGCTGTTCGCGTAGTAGATCGGGGTTGTTATGTAGAAAGTGGTCATCTTAAGAAACGTCGCGAAGCTTTGTGCTTTTCACGTCATAGTCAGCAAAAATAGGGTCCTCTGACAAAATCGTCATCCCCTCAATTGCTGCTTGTGCGATCAGGAGGCGATCAAATGGATCCCGATGAAGCTGGGGGAGGCTATAAACCTTTGTGACATGATCCAGATCGATCCGCAATCTGCGATAATCCGCTCTTCGGACTCTACTTGAGAAGAAAGACTCCGGCGGTTCCGGCAAATGCAGCTTTCCTAATCCGTACTTGATCGAAGCTTCCCAGGCGCTGACATCGGACAAGTAAAAATCATTGTTTGTAACATCTTCGACGAACAAACGGGCCTTTTTTGAAAACCTGTTCGGCTCGGTAAAAATCCAGAGAAAAATATGGGTGTCGAGCAGTACCTTCACTCTTTATTGATCGATTTCGTCAGGAAATATCTTTGGATCGGTCATCATTTCGAGAATATCTGCAGGAAGTTCGTCAAAATCATCCGCGATCCAACCTTTGCCGGCGTCCATGCCAAACCAATCGGTCGCGGGTTCTTCAAAAGCAACTAGACGCACCTCCGGTTTACCGTTTTTAGCTATGACGACATCTTCACCGTTTTTTGCCATTTCAACCAGCTTACTTAACCTCGATTTCGCCTCGTGCATATTCACTTTCGTCATAATATCGACCTCTCGGCTTATTATTCCACACTTAGCTAATCAAATCAATAAGATTAGCTAACTAGCGAACAAATCGCTTTTTATCCGCCGCCGAAAACTCATCCGTGTCCCTGTATCGCGGCAATATCGGTCACTAACCCTTTATTAACGACATTGCCTCAGCCCGGGTCCTCGGATCTTTGCGGAAACCGCCGAGGACGGCCGACGTTATGGTCACCGCTCCCGGCTTTTTCACGCCGCGAAGCGTCATGCATGTATGCTCGGCTTCAATGACAACCATAACGCCAATCGGATCGAGCTTATCGAACAGCGTCTGCGCGATTTGCTGCGTCAAGCGTTCCTGCACCTGCAAGCGGCGGGCAAAGACCTCGGCAATACGCGCGAGTTTAGATAATCCGATGATCCGGCCGTTTTTTGGGATGTATGCGATGTGGCACTTGCCGGTAAATGGAGCGAGATGGTGCTCGCAGACAGAGGCGATCGAAATATCTTTGACGATCACCATTTCGTCATGCGAATCGCCCGGAAGCGGTACGATATGCTCAGCCGGGTCGATCCACATCCCTTCGGTCAACTCTGCATAAAAATCGGCGACACGCTCTGGTGTCATTTTTAGCCCATCGCGATCCGGGTCTTCACCCATGCCTTCCAACATCAATCTGACGCCTTCGGCGATCTTTTTTAGATCGATCTTTTTCTTTGCATTTCTTGCCATATCGGAGATCTATCGTAAGCCTATGAGTTTAGCGTCTTTATAATAAAAGCCAAAGTTAACCGAAGCTTACGCAGGCTTGTGCATTCGTTCTCGACCGAAAACTACACTTCAGGGTTCACATAGAAATTCAAAATGAACCACTACCCAAAATCCTTTCTTTTGCTTAAATCTGCCTCGGAAGTCTATAATAACCGTTTATTTCGCTGATTTACCGATCATAAATGACCATTACAGAAATTCAAAAATTACTTCGCGAAGCCGTACTTTCGAATGCGATTTCACGGTTTGGCGTCGAACCAGAAACGGTTGCCGCCGAAACGCCGCCGAAAACCGAGCTTGGTGATTTGGCATTCCCTGTTGCCTTCGAGCTTGCAAAAAGAATCAAGCAGGCAACCGGTGAAAAGAAGAATCCGCGAGAAATAGCCGAGACTCTTAAAGCGGCGTTGGAAAAGATCGATTTCGTTGGAAAAGTCGAGGTCGCCGGAGCGGGTTACTTAAATGTTTTCTTTAGCCGGGCAAAGTTTCTTACGGATAATGCTTCCGCCGAACCTCTGCCAAATCTCGCCGCTTCATCTCAGCCGGCCGCCGTAAAAGTCTGTGTCGAACACACATCCGTTAACCCGAACAAGGCCGCACACATCGGCCATGTCCGCAATTCGGTTCTCGGCGATACATTTCAACGCATTTTGAAAGCGATCGGAAAAAAGGTCGAAGTGCAGAATTATATCGACAACACCGGTGTACAGGTGGCGGATGTAGTAGTCGGATTTTTATTCATGCAACACATGAATTTGGATGCAATAAAACAACTTGACAAAGAACTTACAGCGGCGGGCAAGAGTTTTGACTATTTTTGTTGGGATCTGTATACAAGGGTTGGTATCGAATACCAAACAAACGAAGAACTGAAAGCAAAACGTGCCGAGGTGCTGCATCTGATTGAGGAAAGCGGCAACGAAACCGCAGAACTCGCGGATTACGTCGCGACCCGAAATGTCGAGTGCATTCTCGACACGATGGAACGCCTTTCGATCCGCTATGACCTGTTGCCGCGCGAATCCGAGATATTGCATCTTCACTTTTGGGACAGGGCGTTTGAGCAGATGAAACAACTCGGCGTTATCCATTATGAACCAGAGGGCAAACATGCCGGATGCTGGGTGATGCCGTTTGAAGAACATACGGGAACAGACGACCACGAAAACGACAAAATCCTCGTAAGGTCAAATGGGACTGTAACTTACACCGGTAAGGACATCGCGTACCAGATGTGGAAACTCGGTATTTTGGGCCTGGATTTCAATTACAAATACTTTCACAAATACAAAAACGGTCAGGATGTCTGGATAACAACCGCCGAATCGAGCGATGCAGGACGCCCGATTCCCGTCTTTGGCGGCGGTGAAACGATCTATAATGTGATCGATTCGCGGCAATCATATCCGCAGGACATTGTACGCAAAGGCGTCGCGGCCATCTCGCCGGAACGCGGTGAAAAGGCGAGTATTCACCTGGCTTACGAGATGGTTGCTCTGTCGCCCGCCGCCGCCGAAGAACTTGGTTTTAACCTCTCCGAAGACGACCGAAAACGACCGTTTATCGAAATGAGCGGCCGAAAGGGATTAGGCGTAAAGGCCGACGACCTGATCGACCGCTTAGAAGCCAACGCCCTGGCCGAGGTTGAGACACGACACGCGAATTCGAGCGATGACGAGAAACGCGGCATCGCGCATCAGCTCGCGGTCGGAGCTTTGCGGTATTTTCTTCTCAAATTTACTCGAAATACGGTAATCGTTTTCGATTTTAAAGAGGCTCTTTCGTTTGAAGGTGAAACAGGTTGTTTTTGCCAGTATTCGGCGGTTCGTGCAAATTCGATCTTTAGAAAACTGGCGGAAAAGGACAATGTAGAGGCTTGTCGCTCGCGGATTGCCGATCACGCCGGTGTTGATGCGCTTTTATCCAGTGAAACAGGCGGCGACATCTGGTCGATCGCCGTTTTGTCGTCGCGATTGGAGGAAACCGTTGAGACGGCAGCGGCAATAAATGAACCTGCAATCCTTGCAAAATATACGTTTACGCTCGCCAAGGCTTTCAATCTTTTTTATCACAATCATAAGATTTTGATAGAGCCGGATGACCTAAAACGTGCAGTCCTTGTCGTGGTAGCCGACATGGCACGTCGCGCATTGACATCGGCTCTTGATACGCTCGGCATCGAGGTGCCGGAAAAGATGTGATTTATTTTGGGGCGGATTTAACCTTTCTTCTCCTCGAGTTTTGCGGCTTCGCGTGTTTGCGGGAAATACGGGTCGGCCAACTTGATCTCCCGCAAATACGCGAACCGCAAAGGTCGAGGAGATAGCGCAATTTGACAGATCCTTTCGAAGTCTGCTAAAAATGCAGTAATGAATTCCGGTCAAGTAAAAATCCACATGGCGGCGAATTGGCGAACCGACTTAGGTTGGTGGCAATTGACGGCGCCGGTTGGGTTTTGATTTGGATAGAACGACAAGGTTCGTTTAGCTAGGTCACAAACTTCTTTATCAGGCGTCGCTCGAAATCAATCGAGCGGCGTTTTGCATTTTATGAGCGATTTTGCGACATTTTTAGAAAAAGTAAAACGTGCAAACGTCGTTCCCGTCGTCGAGACGATGCCGGCCGATCTGTTGACGCCGCTGAGCGTTTATCTGAAATTGTCGGCCGGATCGACCAACTCGTTTCTGCTCGAATCTGTCGAGGGTGGCAAAAGCCCTGCCCGATATTCATTTATCGGCACCGATCCCGACAGCGTTTTGCACAGCGTAGCGGAACACGGCACATTCGACTACTTGAAAAAGCACTTTGCGGACTATAAGGCTGAGGTCGATCCCGATCTTCCGGCCTTTATCGGCGGGGCCATCGGTTATTTTGGGTTTGGATGTTCGGAATGGTTCGAGGCGTCTTTGAAAAAAGAGGAGGGTGAACGCCTCAATGATGCAGCCTTTATGTTTTTTCGGTCCATCGTTGCCTTTGACCATGCAAAACAGCTAATAAAAATCATTTCACTCGTAGTTTGTCGCAAAGAGGAAAATGAGGTTGATCTTCGCGGGCGATATGACGCGGCAACTGCTCGAAACCAACAAGTCAAGGGCATACTCGAATACGGCGAAGTTGTAGTGCCGGGAAACAACGGCCCGGCAACGAATAGCGAAGTGAAATCTAATTGGAAGCGAGCGGCTTTCGAAGCCGCTGTTTCGCAAATAAAGGAACTGATAGCAGCCGGAGAATGTTACCAAGTCGTTCTTTCACAATGTTTTACAAAATACACAAACGCCTCGCCCGTCGCTATATATCGCGCAATCCGCTCGTTAAATCCGTCGCCGTATATGTTTCTGCTCAAGTTTGACGAACAGGCCATTGTCGGCGCGTCGCCCGAAATGCTAGTTCGGTGCGAAGACAATAGGCTCGAATACAGGCCAATTGCGGGAACGCGGCATCGAGGCAAAAACGCAGCCGAGGATGATGCTCTGGCCGAAGAAATGCGGCGTGACGCAAAAGAAGTGGCTGAACATCTTATGCTTGTCGATCTTGGGCGAAACGATCTTGGCCGCGTTGCCGAATATGGCAGCGTGACGGTCGATACGCTGATGAGCGTCGAGAAATATTCGCATGTCCAGCATCTGGTTAGCTCACTTTCGGCGAAACTAAGAGACGGACTCGATCGTTTCGACGCTCTCGCGGCCTGCTTCCCCGCAGGAACGGTTTCGGGAGCACCAAAGATGAGGGCGATCGAAATTATTCGCGACTTCGAACCGACCGCGCGCGGCGTTTACGCGGGTGCGGTCGGGTATTTTGACTATTCCGGCAATATGGATACGTGTATCGCGATACGAACTCTTATACTCGAAAATGGATTCGCACAAATTCAGGCCGGGGCCGGAATTGTGGCGGATTCGGTGCCGGAATTGGAGTTTGAAGAGACGGTGAATAAGGCAAAGGTGCTGTTGAGGGCTGTCGAAATAGCGGAAAGCGGGGCGGTTTGAATGCGGAGGCCTGCGCGTAAGCGAGGGCTTTTCACGCAACTCGGAGGTTAAGCGCGGGCTTCTGCAATCGGATAAATGGACGAAAGAATCTTAGGTCACTATCTCGAAGAGTTCCGCTTAGGCTGCGATATCGATCCGGCTGAAGCCGAAACCCTGTTTGACGCGTTGATCTCGAGTGAGAACGCGTTTCTCATGGCGGAGCTGCTCTCCGCGTGGAACGAAAAGGGCACCACCGGGGACGAATTATTCGCATTTGCTTCGATAATGAGAGACCGAATGAAACGCATAGTCTCGACCCACGAAACATTTGTCGACGCCGTCGGAACTGGCGGCAGCAAGGCAAAAACATTCAATGTTTCTACCGCTGCCGCGTTTGTTATCGCTGGGGCCGGCGTTCCGGTAGCAAAGCATGGTAACCGGGCCGCGACCAGCAATTCGGGCAGTGCGGACGTTTTATCAACGCTGGGTATTGATGTCGATATCGATCCGCGCGAGACCGAACGGCATCTGACTGAACACGGAATATGTTTTATGTTCGCCCCACGATTTCATTCACTGTCGCCGACGCTTGCCGCCGTACGCCGCTCTATTGGTCGCCCGACGATATTTAATAACCTCGGGCCGCTCTGCAATCCCGCGTCCGCTCCTCATCATGTGATCGGCGTTTGGGACGAAGATATGTTGGAGACGACCGGAAAGGTGCTTGGGCGTTTGGGAACCAACCGGTCGTGGATCGTACACGGTGAAACCGGTTTGGATGAAATAGCTTTGAAAGGAACGACACACATTGCAGAAGTAGACGGGCAAAACATCAATCGTTTCGAAATTACTGCATCCGATTTTGGCGTTTATACACTTGGCAACGATTTGCCGATAAGTTGTACGCCGGAAGAAAGTGCGAGAACGATCCGCAGCATTTTGGACAATGAAATGAAAGAGCGGGATGCGGAGAGACTAGTCCTGATAAATGCGGCTGCGGCCATATACGTTTCGGGCAGGGCGGCGACTCTGCCTGCCGCCTATCAGGAAGCGGAACATAGCGTAAGGAGCGGAGCGGCAGCGAGAAAAATGCACATATTGCTCAACGAAACAGCGAAATGAACGGCACATTTCTCGACAAAATACTATCGGTCAAACGCGAAAGGATTCAACGCCAGAAGATCGAGACGGACGTGGAAGTACTAAAGGATCGAGCGACGACGGTGCGTCAGATCTCGCAATCACACCGTCTCAAGGCCGCTCTGATTAGGACCGACCGAACGAACATTATCGCCGAGATAAAAAGGGCATCGCCGTCGAAAGGGGTGATTAACGATAATATAAATGTTGCCGCCGTCGCAAAAAACTATGAAAAAGGCGGGGCGTCCGCGATTTCTGTTTTGACCGAAGAGGATTTCTTTAAAGGCTCGCTCGCCGACCTGCTCGCTGTCAGAGCGGCCGTCGATTTACCAATCTTGAGAAAAGATTTTGTTGTTGATGAGTTTCAGATATATGAATCTGCCGCCGCCGGTGCCGATGTCATTCTGCTAATCGTCGCCGCTCTGACCGAGGCGGAACTGAATTTTTTTTTGCGGCTGGCGCGGGACGAATTGGGGATGGATGCAATCGTAGAAGTCCACAATCTCGAGGATCTCGAGATCGCCGCTCGAATCGGAGCAGATATAATCGGCGTTAATAACCGAGACCTGCGCTCGTTCGAAGTATCGCTCGACGTGTCTCGTGGATTGATCGAACATCGCCCTCCTAAATCGTTGATGATCGCGGAAAGCGGCATAGCGACTCGTGAGGAAATTGGCGATCTAAAATTACTGGGTTTCGATGGTTTTTTGATTGGTGAGACTCTGATGCGAAGCGGCGATGTCGTTCAGGAATTAAGAAGATTAACCACACAAGGTTCGTAAAGTTTGCATGACGAAAGTTAAGGTCTGCGGAATAACAAATCTGTCTGACGCTCTGATTTCCGTAAACTATGGAGCGGATCAGCTTGGGTTTAACTTTTATGAGGGAAGCCCACGTTACATTAGTACCGCAACGGCCCGGTCGATCATAAACGAACTGCCCTATAATGTGTTGAAAGTGGGTGTTTTTGTTAACGAAATGGTCGAGAAAATATGCGAAATCGCGACAGTTACCGGTCTGGACGCGATCCAGCTTCACGGTGAGGAAGATTTACATTTTGTTGATAATTTACAGCGCAAATCGGATTTGCTCGTGATAAAGGCCCTTCGTGTCGCCCCGGAATTTCGGGCTGAGGACGTCCTCGGTTACGGCGCACCCGCAATATTGCTTGATGGTTATTCGACAAAAGAGCGGGGTGGAACGGGAGCTACTTTCGATTGGAATATTGCCAGGCGGGTTTCCTCCCTTATCGAAAAATTGTATCTCGCGGGAGGTTTATCACCCGCTAATGTCGCCGAAGCAATTCAAATCGTTCGCCCATACGCGGTCGATGCCTGCAGCCACCTCGAATCTGAGCCGGGAAAGAAAGATTCGCGGCAATTGAGGAGATTTATCATGGCCGCAAAAAGAGCGGGGGCAATGTCGGGTCAGAACCACCTGCGGTAGCGGGTGGTTTAACGCGAATGTCACGAACGTCTATTGTTGAATAAAGACTTCAACCATCCGCTGCCGCAGGGGGTTCTGACACAATCAGACACTTAACGCACGGCTTGTCCAC
>JANPCJ010000139.1:0-31896 GCA_031430895.1 Chloracidobacterium sp.
CAATTAAGCCGAATGCTATTCCAGAATAAACGCGCGGATCACTCCTTACTTCATGCCCGGAAAAACTACTAGTTATAGCGAAATATGTTAGTTCATCTCTTTCTTCTTTGCGGTCGTTGCGACGTTTTAGAAACTCTGCAATTGCGCAAGCCCGCGCGTGAGCAAGGGCACAATGTTCAACCTCGCGTGTTTCGCCCGTGCTTACGCGTGGGCTTGTGCAATAGTCTTCCTTCGTAAAACTGAAAACCACTATTTTACTTGATAAATAATTTTACAAAATGGATTCACTCTTAGAACGCAACCAGATCAATATCGAAGACGAGATGCGTCGGTCGTATCTTGACTACGCGATGTCCGTCATCATCGGCCGGGCCTTGCCGGATGTTCGCGACGGCCTCAAGCCCGTGCATCGCCGTGTTTTGTGGGCTATGAGTGAGCTTGGCAACACGTTCAACAAGCCGTATAAGAAATCGGCCCGCGTCGTCGGCGACACGATTGGCAAGTATCACCCGCACGGGGACACGGCGGTTTACGACACGGTTGTGCGGATGGCCCAGGAATTTTCGATGCGGTACATGTTGGTTGACGGCCAGGGTAATTTTGGTTCGATTGACGGCGATAATCCGGCTGCGATGCGTTACACCGAAGTGCGCATGGCCAGGATCACAAACGAGGTCCTCGACGACATCGAGAAGGAGACCGTCGATTTTCAGCCGAACTATGATGAGTCGCTGTCGGAACCAAAGGTTCTTCCAACGCGTGTTCCGCTTCTGCTTGTAAACGGCTCTGAAGGAATCGCCGTTGGAATGGCGACCAAGATACCGCCGCACAATCTTAATGAGATTTTGGAAGCAACGATCGCGTTGATAAAAGATCCCGGAATTACGGCTGACGAATTGATAAAGATCGTGCCCGGCCCTGATTTCCCGACCGCCGGATTTATTTACGGCAGGGAAGAAATTCATCGTGCCTATAAAACCGGCCGCGGCATTATCCAGGTGCGTGCCCGTGCCGTCGTGGACGAGATCGGCCGTGGTGATCGAGTTAAAGACGCGGTTGTCGTCACAGAATTGCCGTATCAGGTCAACAAGGCGAAGCTGATCGAAAAGATGGCGGAGCTCGTGCACGAAAAGCGGCTCGACGGCATCTCCGAGATTCGTGACGAATCGAACCGCGAAGGCATGCGCATCGTGATCGAGCTAAAACGCGACGCGATTCCGCAGGTCATCCTGAACAAGCTTTACAAGCTGACGGCGATGCAGGTTTCGTTCGGCATCATCAATATCGCAATCGTTGATGGCCAGCCAAAGGTGCTGACGCTCAAGCAGATGCTCGAGGCTTTTGTCGAGTTCCGCCGCGAGGTTGTCCGCCGACGAACGGAGTTTGACCTGAGGAAAGCGCAGGCGCGGGCGCACATCTTGGAAGGTTTGAACAAGGCAATCGACGCGCTCGATTACATAATTCCGCTCATCCGCACGTCGCGTTCGGTGGATGAGGCAAAATCGTGGTTGACGGCGAATCTTGCGACTTCATCCGAGATCGCCGCGTGGCGCGGCGTGACGGGCGACAAGCCCAAAGATGTCTTTGTAAAAGAGTTGAGCCGCGTGATGACGAGCCTTGAGTTTTCGGACATCCAGGCCCAGGCGATCCTCGATTTGCAATTACGTCGGCTGTCGGCCCTAGAAAGGCAGAAGATTCTCGACGAATACGCAGAGATCATCAAACATATTGCGGAGCTCGAAAACGTTCTTCAAAACGAAAGCGTTCTTCGCGAGGTCATCACCGACGAGCTGATCGAGGTCAAACGCATGTTTGGCGATGCCCGCCGTACCGTCATCGTCGATGCCGGAGTCGAGTTGAGCATCGAAGACCTCATACCTGACGAAGATGTTGCCATTACCGTAACAAACGCGGGCTATATCAAGCGCACACCCGTCACGGCCTACACGCGACAGGGACGCGGCGGCAAAGGGCGGCTCGGCGCTAAGGCGAAGAACGAGGATTTTGTCGAGCATCTCTTTATTGCTTCGACACACGCTTTTCTGATGATCTTTACCGACAACGGCCAGGTCTTTAAGATGAGGGTCCACGAGATTCCTGAGGGCGACACGGCGGCACGCGGAAAGGCGGTCGTCAATCTCGTCCAGCTCTCACAGGAGCGAAAGCTGGTCGCGGTGATGCCCGTGCGTGATTTCGCCGAGGAAATTTACCTCACGATGGTCACAAGGCAGGGCGTAATTAAAAAATCGTCGCTCGCCGATTACCAGAACATTCGCGCTGTCGGCATCAACGCCATAAACATCGACGAAGGCGACGAGCTTCTTGAAATTATCCGCACCGACGGCAAACGCCAGATATTTATCGCGACCCACGACGGCATGGCCGTTAAATTTAACGAGTCGGATGTGCGGCCGATGGGACGCGTGGCGAGAGGCGTTCGCGGCGTAAACTTGCGAAAGGGCGATTACGTCGTCTCGGTCTGCGCGGTCTCACCCGAGGGGATCGAGCGAATTCTGTCAGTGTCGGAAAAAGGTTTTGGCAAACAGACCCAAGTTAGCAGCTATCGACTGACAAAACGCGGCGGCATCGGCGTAATCAACATGAAAACGACCGAAAAAACCGGCAAGGTCGTCGCCGCGTTCCCGGTCGAGGATGACAGCGAGATAATGATCATCACCCAACAGGCCAAACTCATCCGCCTCGGCGTCGACAAAATCCGCGAAACCGGCCGCAGCGCCCAAGGCGTCACGCTAATAAAATGCGGCGAAGACGATCTCGTAACGAGCGCCTCGCTGCTCGCGGTCGATGAAGAAGATGACTAGTACCGAAGTCGTTTAAAAGGTGGGCTAACACCCGCCGAACGGCGGCGACATCTCAAACGCAATATTTCATCGCCCTCATCCCTAAATCAACGAATGTGTCGTTTAGAGGCGGGCTAACGCCCGCCGAACGCGGCCACTGCTCGAACCCGATATTCATTGTCTCCCACCCCATCGGGCGGGCGTTAGCCCGCCTCTAAACGGTTGGCCGTTGTAAAGCCGCACCACAGATTCACCGCTAATAGATGGGCAAAGCCCGACAAGAATAGGCATGGAACGCTCCGAACCGCAAAACATTGACCTTATTCTTTACAGTTCACCGGACGGCAACACGCGCGTTTCGGTGATGTACGAAGACGAGACTTTTTGGCTTTCGCAAAAACGGATGTCAGAACTTTTCGTGGTTCAGGTCAATACGGTCAACTATCATCTAAAAGAGATATTCAAATCAGGCGAGTTAGACGAAAATTCAGTTATTCGAAAAATTCGAATAGCTGCGAATGACGGCAAAGACTATCTTATAAGCTTCTATAATCTTGACGCGATCATCGCAGTCGGGTATCGGGTAAATTCCTATCAGGCAACCCGCTTCCGCATCTGGGCCACAACCACTTTACGCGAATTTATCGTGATTCCCGTCGCGTCAGCGACTGTAGAGTGGCCTTGGGCTATGCCTCCCGCTGTACGGAAATGGCTACGCCTTTCCGTCTCGCCCACCACCAACTCGCCAGGCTCGGCCTCCGCTCTTTGCTGCGTCGTCGGCCAATTAAATTTAGCGTCCGGGTTGAACGAGTGGCTACCGCCATCATCCACCTCCTTTGCCAGACGTGAACGCGCGTCTTGCCTTTCGAGAAACTTTAATCTACTTTGAATTGAATGCCGCGCTTATCCCAAGCCGAAATTAGAAACAACGCGATCACTTTCGTTCACGACTGGGAGGACGAAACTAATGAGCGCGCCGAATCGCAAACTTTCTGGAACGAATTCTTCGAGGTGTTCGGTGTAAAGCGTCGTAGCGTTGCAGTCTTCGAGCGGGCCGTCCAGCGCTCACCCGGAAAATTCGGCAAGATCGATCTTTTCTGGAAAAACGTTGTGCTGGTCGAGCACAAATCGGCCGGTGAGAACCTCGACAAGGCCGCATCTCAGGCGTTTGCTTATCTCGAATATATTCCAGCGGACTTGCGGCCGCAGTTTGTGCTTATCTCCGACTTTGCCCGGTTTCGTCTGTACGATCTCGATACGGGTGCGGACTATGCGTTCGCTTTGCAAGGGCTGCCGGACCGCATTCAGCAGTTCAATTTTATTTCGGGGTATCAAAAGCGGGAGTTCAAAGAGCAGGACCCTGTAAACATCAAGGCATCTCTCAGCTTGGAGCACTTCACGACGCCCTGCAAGAAAGTGGCTATCGGGGACATCGACTTGAGGCGTTTCTCGTTCGGCTTGTCTACTGCCTGTTTGCCGACGACACGCAGATTTTCGAGCCGCGCGGCAGCTTCCTTTCATTTCTAACCGACAAGACTTCCGCAGACGGCCTGAACACTGGTGCGATGCTGGCGCAATTGTTTCAGGTACTCGACACACTAGACGCGGAAAGACAGGCGACGCTTGACCTCGACCTAAGATCGTTCCAGTACGTGAATGGGGCGCTGTTCCGCGACCGGTTCGATATGCCGTCGTTCGATGGCGGCATGCGCAAGCTTCTTATCGAAGCGTGCGCGATGGATTGGGGCAAAGTCTCGCCGGCAATCTTTGGCTCGTTATTCCAGTCCGTGATGGACAAGGATAAGCGGCGAAATTTGGGAGCACACTACACCAGCGAGAAGAACATTCTAAAGGTCGTCCACGGTTTGTTTCTCGACGATCTGCTGGGCGAATTCGAAGCAGTCAAGAACAACCTTACAAAGCTTCGCGCGTCGGGAGATCGCTATCGTCCGGTGGCGGCAATGGGCAAAGCCTACGAGCGGCGTGCACAGAAAGGGAGACGACGAATACCGCAGCAGGTTTGGACGGAGATCGAGGCTGAGATACGAGAAGAATGGAGTCCGGAGCAGATCACGGGAAGACGTCGTTCAAGCGGTGGGACAGCGGTCAGCCACGAGCGGATCTATCAGCATATCTATGAGGATATGTCAGCGGGCGGCGACCTTCACACTTACTTAAGATGCCGCAAGAAACGGCGAAAGCGTTACGGATCGTATGCCAAACGCGGATTCCGGCATAAGCAGGTCAGCATTGACGAGCGGCCGCAGATCGTCGCCGACAAGGGCCGCATAGGCGATCTCGATGTCGATACCATTATCGGCAAGGGCCATAATCAGGCGATCGTAACTATCGTGGACCGAAAATCGAAACTTCTCAGAATGAAAAAGGTCACTAGAAAAACAAGCACACTGGTCAGGCAGGCTATCTGTAGGAGCTAAAAGGCTTAACCGTTCATACACTGACCAGCGACAACGGAACCGAGTTCGCTGAACACCGGAAGATCGCCAAATCTCTGGGGGCCGACTTCTATTTCTGTCATCCATATTCATCCTGGGACCGTGGACTCAACGAAAACACCAATGGCCTTATTCGCCAATTCTTTCCCAAACAGATGAAGTTCGATACCATTACACAAGAGCAGATCAAACACGTCGAGGACAAACTCAACAACCGTCCTCGTAAATCGCTCGGTTACCAAACACCCAATGAGGTCTATTCCTATGAGAAGGAGCAACTAATATCGGTTGCACTTACTACTTGAATTCACCATATTCTGGGATCAGCACTCATTCGCAATAGATACTGTAAACTTTGCTCCGCCGGGGAATATGTAACCGCATGGTCCCACTTTATCCGATGCGGATGTCAGCGAAGAGATATCTGCCTTTTTTAGCTTCATCTGACTGAGGGCCGCGTCGTCTATCTCCGTGACCATCCTGATGTCAAACGCTTCCGCCTTTTTCAAGAGGCTCCATGCAGTTTGCCCGTTAACCTGATAGCGGGCGCATAACATTTCGGCGAGGGCCGCGCTGTTTTCGGCCTCGAACCACTTCAAGAAATCAGGCCGCCCCAATCCGTCACCGCATTCAGCCAGAAAGATGATCGTGCCGCCGTCATTGCAGGCGTGCGAAGCGGCCTCGAGCGCCTTGTGCGCCTGAATCATGTTGATGTCGTGCGGATAGCCGCCGCAGCTGACGATGACGAGATCGCGTTTTTCGGGGATTTTTATTGTGTGCCCGGCGGCGTAGGCATCGCAGGCCTCACGATGGGATGAAACCCAGTTTCCGCAGAACAGATCGACCGCTTCGCCGGCATCGTTCACGATTGTGCTTATGCAAAACGCCGGATTGATCTTTGCGACGATCTCCATAAACGCCTCGTTCACCGCGTTGCCATCGAGCAATCCGGTATCGACGCCACGGCGGCGCGATTTTGTGTCACAATCGAAAGCCAATTTGTGTGTCGCGGAAATGGTTCTGGCCGAAGCCAATCCGGGACACACTAGTTTTCGTCCGCCTGTAAAACCCGCGAAATAATGAAAACTAATGCCGCCGATGATGATGACGTGGTCGTGCTCTATCAGAGCTCGGTTTAGCTCGATCGGCAAGCCGCCGGAGGTCTCGCCCATCTGTATTAGCTGCATCAGATCGCGAGGATCGTGGTCGATGGTCTTTATCCTCTGCGCGATAAACGGCGTCAGAATCGCGGCTTTTTCAGCTTGGGTTACCTTCCGGTGAATACCGGTCGCAAAAATAATCCTGATCTCATGCGGCGCCGTCCCGCCCGCAATCAAACGCCGAACGACAAGATTGACCACCTGCCCACAAGCCGTCTGCCGAGTCGCATCCGGCACAACGACGAGAACACTGTCGCCTGGATTGACGATCTCATCTATGGAAGCGGAATCTATCGGATCATCAAACCGCGCTCCGATTTCGACATCGGAAAAAGGCTTTTTTTCAAAACCGTGGCCGAGAATCTCAAAACGCCTCGCGTCAAATTCGATTGGAATGATCGACCGGCCGTATTTCAAATCTATCTTGGGCATTTGTCAGTGCTGTTTGGCGGGTTCGAAACATTTTGTACCGGTTTCACAGACATACACGGCCTCGGCTTCTAAATCCATCGTTTCCATTTGAATCGTCAGATGGTCGATACCGAAGCGCGCGTGGAGGCGTTCGCGAACTTTGACCAAAAGCTCGGAATGGACAACCGATTCGTCATGGCTGATGTGGGCCGAGAGGGCCTCGATGCCGGATGAGATCGTCCAGACGTGCAGATCGTGAACGCCGCCGACACCGTCGGTTTCGAGGATCGTGCTTTCGACAGCGGACAGATTGATATGGGCCGGTGTTCCCTCTAACAGGACGTTGACGGATTCCATAATCAGCCGCCATGAACCGAAGATTATTATCAGGCTGATAAGTACGCTGCAAACCGGATCGGCCCAGAGCCAGCCGAATGCGGCTATCAAAACACCGGCTACGATTGCGGTCGCTGACCCGAGCATATCGCCCATTACGTGAAGCCAGGCGCCACGCATATTCAAATCGTGCTTGTGTCCGGCGTGGAGTAATTTGGCCGCGATTATATTGACGATAAGCCCGCCAACCGCGATAAAGGTCAACTGTGAGCCGTTGATCTCGGGCGGCGATTGCCAACGCTGCACGGCCTCGTAAATTACCCAGATTGAGAGCAAAACAAGTGCGATGCCGTTTACAAAGGCCGCCAATATTTCGAGGCGATAATATCCGAACGTCTTCCTCGCAGTGGCGGGGCGCGTACCGAACCAAATCGCTCCGAGCGTCAGACTCAAAGCGGCGACATCTGTCAGCATGTGCCCGGCGTCGGCAATCAGCGCGAGCGAATTGGTTAGCCAGCCGCCGATCGCCTCGGCGAACATGTACACAAATGTCAGGGCGAGCGCGACCTTTAACGGACCGGTCCGTTTATGCGTGGTCTCGCCATGGCTGTGTTGGTGTGCGATGGTTCTCCTCCTCCTCCGGAATAGCTGATAAATGATAGCTGAAAGCTGATAATAGGATTTAGGCTATAAGCTATCAGTTATCGGCTATCAGTTATTCCGAATCGGAAATATCACAAATCCTCTAGTAACGGCGTAAAACTCTGCCGTTTCGCAGAGAGACTATAAAACCGATCCGGTTGCCGCGGTCGTCGCCGATCTCGACCGCCGTTTCGATCGAGGGCGACGAGATTTGCAGTTTGAACGCTCCGTCGGGCCCCGACAACGTTTCGCGTCCCTGAGACCGAACGACCATGCCCGAATTCGTCTTGCCGCTTAGAAGATAAATATTGCCCCCGACGCGCTCGACACCCCAATTCGACGCCTCGATCCCGACGCTCTCGCCGGCCTTTACGACGATGACTTTCCACGCCTCGTTCCAAATCGTCGTCTGCCCCGAACGCGCCGTCGCCCTCACCCGCCAGTAATAATTTCCCGGCGAAAGAGCTCCGAGCCGATATTCGCGGCTGGTCAAATCCGCCCGATCGACCATAATAGAATCCGAGGCAAACGTAGGCGATCTAGAGATTTGCAGGTAATAGCTCGCGGCCGGATTGCCCTCGGCGTCCTGCCATGTAAACGTCACGCTGACGCCGCCGCCGGCGTCGACGATCTGAGACGAATTGCCGGGCGACAATGGACGCGGCGCGGCCAGCAGCTTTTCGCGCGCCGACAGCTTTCCGTTGTTGACTGCTGCAAACTCGTTCTCGCTTAAAGTGGTCTTTTCGCCACCGATGGTCGTTTCGACGCCGCCGCGGCTAATGCGGATCTCGCCGCCGTTCGTCTGCGAATCGGCGTTAAAGCTGGCATCCGTATTGGAAAGGAGGCGACTCTCAGAATCAGCCACCTCAACGATGTTGTTCGTGTCCTGCGGCTGCTCGTCGGTGCGGACATTGACCTGGCCGTCATCCACCGAAACACGGATGTTCTTGCCGCCAAGAAAGCTCGTCGTATCCCGGACAACGACCGTGCTATTTGGTCTGATCGTAAACTTCGATCCATCGATCATTTGAATGACGGCCCGCCCGTCGGACTGTGTCTGGACAGTGTCGCCCGCAGCGACGTACGTTTCTTTCATGACCACAATGGTCTCTCGCGTCGAGGCCCGCATTATTCGTACCTGGCCCTCGAAGGAAATAATGCGTCCCGCATCTTTGGGGACATTGCTGGCTTCGTCCGGAATAAACCAATTGTTTCTCGACGCCCACGAGTAACCACCGTAAATCAGCGCTCCGAGCAGAACGATAACAATTACCGCATAGATCGTGCTTTTGCGGATGTTCCACCAGTCAACGTAAAATTTGCGGTATTTATTATCTTCCATCGCGGGGCTTTAAAACTTGTCCCGTGTCAAATCTTTTTCCAGCTCTTTGATCTCTTCCTCCGTCGTTGCTTTCGGTGGAAATATCACCGACAGAAGCACCGAAAAAGCAATGGCGACGACGACGACGCCAAGAGAAATATTGATGATGGCCTGTTCGAAAATGCGATCATCGTGCGGCAGATTTTTGTCGTTCAGATAGCTCTGGACAAAAGCCGCAAAGCTCGAACTGTTTTCGCCTAATATCATTATCAACCCTGCAGCCAGAAGCGGCAACAACATTTTTATACCGATAAAGGTCAAAATGAAGGCGACGCCGATCTTGAGATAATGAAAGCGGGCGGCGAGATCCGCTAGCAGGAAGAAAAACGTGCGAAGCCCGAGAATGGCAAAAATATTGGATGTGTAAACGATAAAGCGGTCGGTGGTGATGCCAAGGATCGCCGGTATCGAATCAACCGCGAAAACCAGATCGGCGAGGTTGATAACAATCAAAACGAGCAGCAGCATAGTCCCGGTGAGTTTGCCGTCGATCCGGACAAAAAACTTTTCGCCGTCATACTGATCTGAAATGGGGATGAATTTGGTCGTCAAACGGACAATGGCGCTTTCCTCGGGGTCAAACGCGTCGTCCTCGCCAAACATCTTGACACCGGTGTATATCAAAAACGCTCCAAACACATATATTATCCAGTGAACGCTCTCGACAAGCTCGACGCCCGCAAAAATCATGACCATCCGCAGCACGAGAGCCATAAAGATGCCCCAAAACAGCACCCGATGCTGGAATTTTTGCGGTACTTTGAAGAATCCGAAGATCAGCAGGAAGACAAACAGGTTGTCGATCGAAAGCGAAAGTTCAACGAGATACCCCGTCAGGAATTCCTTCGCCTTGCTCACTGCGGGGTCGTGACCGTAGGTACTGTTCACGAACCAATAGATAAAGCCGTCAAAGATTAAGGCCAGCGAGATCCAGACGGCGCTCCAGACGAGAGTCTCGCGGCGCGACGGTATGTGCGATTTGCGGTTGACGATGCCGATATCGACAAAGAGCGCTGTCAATACGAGGGCGAAAAATGAAATCCAAACCCAATAAGGGAACTCAATTACGGTCATTTATCAATTGCGGGGATCGTGTAGCCCTCGTTGATTCGCTCAATTATTCTAACGACTTTGCCCAAGCCGCTGGCATCCGCACGCGTGAAATCATCTAGCTTATCGCTGTCTACGTCGAGAACGCCAAAAACGCCTCCGCCGCGATCAAAAATCGGTAAAACGATCTCTGAACGCGACGCCGAGCTACATGCGATGTGGCCCGGAAACTCTTCGACATCGGCCACTATCGTCGTTTGCCGCGTGGTATAAGCGTGTCCGCAAACGCCCTGGTCAAAATCGATTCGCGTACACGCGAGCGGCCCCTGAAAAGGGCCAAGTACAAGTTGCCCGCCCTTCTTCAGATAAAACCCGACCCAAAAAAATCCAAACGCTTCTTTCAAAACCGCCGCGACGTTAGCCAGATTCGCGATCAAATCGGATTCGCCCGAAACCAGAGCTTCGATCTGCGGCACGATCTCATCGTAAAGCGTCTGTCTGTCGTCGGTCTTTGAGAACGAAACGGATTCGGCCATAAACCTTAAGTTTAGCTTGTGCCAAGGCTGTGGTGCAATGATTGACCATGCGCAATAGTAGATGCAGAAGCCTGCGCGTAAGAGTCTGTGTCAAAACTGGGCAATCGAATGAATTTGGCGAGAATTAGCCACGAATGCACGAATAAATGGGGGAATTCTTCGTTTTTATTCGTGCATTCGTGGCTAATTCTCTGAAAGTGGTGACTTTTGACACGGCCTCGTAAGCAAGGGACTGAGCACTCTAGTTGGATGTTAAGCCCCATGCTCACGTGCGTACTTCCGCATTCGAAATTACCACGGACCTGGCGGTTCTATGGTCTTACCCGTCACAATCGTAGAAAGACCGAATTTTGTCAGGGCCTTGTTAAAGTCGGCTGTTTCGCCCGATACGAATTTGCGTATCTTGTCGATCTTCCCGGGAAAATCGCGCCGCAGCACCTCGTAGTTTTCTTTCATCGTGGGCGTTGGCGCGGAATTACCGTCGTTGATCGTAAAATAAAGGCCGTTTAGCTGGTCGGCAAATTTTTGCGAGCCGCGAATGCCGTCCTCCGGATTGATCGCCATTTCGCCAAGCAGATCCGTGAGACGTTTCTTGTAGTCGGTGATCGCCTTCGTGAGATCCGCGGGAACATCGGTCAAACGATCCTTCGCGATCTGTTCGATCTGGTCGGTTTGCAGCCTCAGGCTGTCGAGCTGCCGCAAACTGTCGTTCGTCACCGAGAGCATGTCCCGGAGTCTCAGGGCGAGGTCAAACTGAGTTTGCAGATCGGCGGCCGAAACCTGTACCGTTGGATCGATCTTCACTTCCACCTTATTTTCGGAAAGCATTTTGTCACCGACGAACAGTTTTACCGCGTAAGTTCCCGGCAACGCCTGCGGGCCGCGGGGCGGGCCCTGGAATTCGAGCTGTTCCGGTGTCGGCGGACGACGGAATCGCGCTCCGTCCTGGCTCAGGTTCCAGACCGAACGGTTCAGCCCCTTGTCCTTTGGCAGATTCTTCAGTTCGACGATCATCTTGCCCGCCGGATCGAATATCTGCATTTTTACGGCTGTTTTTTCATCAGGCTTATCCTTCAAATAATAAGTGAACAGCGCTCCGTTTGGCGGATTTTGCCCGCGAAACGGCTTGTCTCCGATACCATATCGCGTCATCCGCGTCGCGAATCGATACGCCGGGCGGGTGTCAAACAGGGCGGCCTCCTGCTGGAGGACGTTTGAATTCAATTTCTGGATGGCCGTTGCGTCGTCAAATACCCAGACGCTTCGCCCATGCGTCGCCAGGATGATGTCGTTGTCGCGCGGATGGATGATGATGTCGTGAACCGCGACGCGCGGCAGATTTTTCAGATTCAGCTCGATCCAGTTCCGACCGCCGTCGTAGCTTGCGTAAAGCCCGATTTCGGTGCCCGCGTAGAGCAAATTAGTGTTTTTCGGGTCTTCGCGGACGATATGAACATAGGCCTTTTCCGGTAAATTGCCCGCGATATTTGAGAAAGTCTTACCACCGTCGATTGTTTTAAAAACATACGGCCTGTTGTCATCGAACTTATGCCGATCAACGGCCACATATGCCGTGCCCGCACCGGTGCTTGAAAGTTCTATATGCGAGACGGACGAGTCGGCCGGAACATCCTTGATGTTTCGTGCAATGTTCGCCCATGTCTTGCCGCCGTCGGATGTAATTTGCAAGTTGCCGTCATCCGTTCCGGCCCAGATCATATCTTTTTGAACCGGGGATTCCGTCAGACTGATGATCGTTTCGAAGTATTCCGCCGACGTGTTTTCCGGGAATATCGGGCCTCCGGCGTTTTTTAACCTCTCGGGGTTTTTTGTCGTCAGATCATCGCTGATCTGCGTCCAGGTTTTGCCAAAATCCGTCGATCTAAAAACCACGTTGCCGCCCAGAAATACCGTGTTCTTATCGTGCGAAGACGGGATCAGCGGGGCGTTCCAATTGAACCGGAGTTTGTCGTTTTCCGCCGCGCCGCCAACCCCAAAGAACGGCACGACAAGCTGCTGTTCACGATTTTTCATGTCGGTGCGTACGACGCTGCCGCCCTGCGATTCGGTCAAAAACAGATCGGAATTATCCGGATGGGCAATGGCGTAAAAGCCGTCGCCAAAGCTGATCATTCGCCAATCGTCGTTCAAAATGCCGACCGGTTCACGGTTTCGCGAAGGTCCGACCCATGTTCCGTTGTCCTGCATCCCGCCCGAAATGTTATAAAACGGGGCTGCGTTATCGGCAAATATTTGATAGAGCTGGCCGGTCGCAAAATTATTTACGTATTCCCAACTCGCGCCTTCGTCCGTCGAAACGCCAACGCCGCCGTCCTGTCCGTGCCACATCCGCTTCGGATTCATCGGATCGATCCATAGGGCGTGAAAATCAATATGCGCATTTGGCGCGAGGCGCGCGAAATTGCGCCCGCCGTCAAGCGATTTAAAAAGCGGCGACGCGACGGCGTAGACCTTATTCTCGTCCGTCGGATCGACCTTCACGGTCGTATAGTAAAATCCGCGGCCGACAATATTTTGATTTTTATAGACCTGCCGGTAAGTCTCGCCTTTGTCGTCAGACCGGTAAAGAGTTCCTTCCTTGGCCTCGATAATCGCATAAACAACATTCGGATTGCTCGCCGCCACCGACAAACCAATGCGTCCGATCATCTTGGGCAGACCTTTGTCGATCTTATTCCACGTCCGTCCGCCGTCGGTCGAGCGAAAAACGCCGCCCTTCTCCGATCCGCTCGTAAACGTCCACGGCTTACGCTCAAACCGCCAGACACCGGCGTGGAGAATATTCGGATTCTGCGGGTCGATCTCGAGATCGGAAATGCCATGCTGATTGTCTATGTATAGTGTCTTTTGCCACGTCTTCCCACCGTCGGTCGTCATAAAAACACCGCGTTCCTCGTTTGGCCCCCAAGCGTGACCGATGGCGGCGACATAGACGACATCGGGATTTTTCGGACTGATGACGATCTTTGAGATCGTATTCGAATCCTTTAAGCCGAGATGTTTCCAATTCTTGCCGCCATCCGTAGATTTATAGACGCCGTCGCCAAATGAAACCGAATTGCGCACATTCGATTCGCCCGTGCCGACCCAAATGACGTCCGGATTGCCCGGTTCGAGAGCAATGTCGCCAACCGAGATCGTATTCTGACGGTCAAAAATCGGCGTCCAGCTTATGCCTCCATTTGTCGTCTTAAAGATGCCGCCCGCACCGGTTGCGACATAGACGATGTTCGGATTTCCCGGTACGCCCTCGATATCGGCGATACGCCCGCCCATGTTGGCCGGGCCAATGCTTCGCCAGCTCAGATTCGACATTGCCGCAGACAACGGGTCAGCCTGGGCGAAAATGGTAAAACTAAACGAAACGGCCAGCAGGCAGACGCCCGGCATTAGTCTCAATATACGTTTTGTCATTCGGATTTCCTTGGAATTGTGATTTACAGTGACCCTATACTAGCATAATCTCACCCCGGAACCTTGAGCCTCACGGTCATCTCAGCCGTCCTCGCGCTTCGCGAACGAACAGGGAAGCCATCGCCGCGTCCTCGCCGAGTGCTGTCAGGTGGCCCATCTTTCGCCCCGCTCGAGCTTTTTCCTTACCGTAGAGGTGAAGCTTTACGTTCGGATTTGCCATTCCCGAAGCCCAATCAGGTTCGCCCGCGTCCCACAGATCGCCAAGCAAATTTGCCATCGCCGCCGGACGGTAAAACTCGGTCGAGCCAAGCCGCAAGCCGCAAACAGCCCGCAGTTGCTGCTCAAATTGCGACGTAACGCAGGCGTCAAACGTCAGATGTCCTGAATTATGCGGGCGCGGCGCAAGCTCATTGACCACCAATCGGTCGCCGGCTGAAACAAAAAACTCAACGCATAGCGTACCGACATAATCGAGCGTCTCGGCTATGCTCCGGGCAATCTCGATGGCATGGTCAAACACCTTTTTCGAGATGATCGCGGGTGCAAACGATACGTCGAGAATATGGCGGGCGTGTTCGTTCTCGATAACACCGTAGTGGGCAAATTCGCCGTTTTGAGCGCGGGCACACACGACCGACACTTCTCTTTCAAATTCTACAAACTCTTCGAGAACCGCTTCTTGCCCTTCCAATCGTGCAAAAGCGGGCCCAATCTCGCGGACCGTGCTAATTTTGACCTGTCCCTTGCCATCGTAGCCAAATCCGGCGGTCTTTAGAATCGCCGGCAATCCAATCTCGTCGGCACCCTTGTAAAGGTCTTCGATGACTCGTATATGCCTAAACCGCGCGACTGGAAAACCGCCATTCGCCAAAAAAGTCTTTTCACGCAAGCGGTTCTGCGTCGTATGCAGAATTCCGCCTTTTGGATGAACATCAACAAATCGCGCCGCCGCCTCGACCGCCGCCGCCGGCACATTTTCAAACTCAAACGTCACCACATCGACTCCGCGGGCAAACGTCCGCACCGCGTCCAAATCGTCATAGGCCGCCGATGTCTCAATATCCGCCACCTGCCCAGTCGGCGTGTCGCTTTCAGGCGAAAACGTGTGCACACGATAACCCATCTTCCGGGCCTCGATAGCAAACATCCGCCCAAGCTGCCCGCTGCCAAAAACACCAATAGTGGAATTTGGAAGAATCAGTTTCATCTATGGGAGGAGTTTGACGTGCGGGTATTCGAGAATTCTTGAATCGCAAGTGACGAGTGGACAATCATAAACTCTTGCCGTGGCGACGATTATTCTATCGGAGGTCTTTATGAAATTCGTCTGGAAGATTATTTGATTCGACCGCGATTCTGGCGGATAGCGGCAATAGCACTTACTCCGATCCCGCCAGCCTTTTCCGAATGGATCAGGTTTTCATGCTCCTCTGTAAGTTCAGAATTTTCGCCAGTCCACCAAATCCAAATATGGGTGTCGAGAATTATCATCGGAGAGCTTCCTCGATCGGACAGGCCGGTTCGAACGGATCATCATACCGCAAAACACTGCCCTTAAGGGGATTTAACGGCGTTGCTGTCGTCTTACCGTTGGTTTCCAATACGATTATTTCAACTTGTTTGCCCTCTTCAAAAGGCAGGCCATTTAGGGTGATCCGGCCATTCGATTGCATCGTGGCCTCAATTCGTACTGCTTCCATATTGATTCTCCAGCTTGGATTTTAACACGACTTCAGTCTGTTTCGAGCGAAAAGCGTGGAGCTTTTTCCGCAGTTCCGGGCGTGAATTTGCAAGGATCGAGATTGCCAATAAAGCCGCATTTCTCGCGCCTGGCTGACCTATCGCAAGTGTACCCACTGGCACACCGGCCGGCATTTGGGCAATCGAAAGAAGCGAATCGAGGCCTTTCAGCGCCTTGCTTTCGACGGGGACGCCGAGCACGGGGAGAACAGTTTGCGACGCACACATTCCGGGTAAATGAGCGGCCCCGCCGGCACCGGCGATGATGACCTCGATACCGCGTTCCTCGGCACCTTTGGCAAACTCAAAAAGCAAATCGGGCGTACGGTGGGCGGAGACGACCTTAGTCTCGTGCGGCACTCCAAATTCGTCGAGAGTCTCAGCCGCGACCTGCATCGTCGGCCAGTCGGATTTGCTGCCCATTATTATTGAGACTAAGGGCTCTTTCGCCATCGCTACTTCTTTTCGACCTCGGCCGTGATTACAGACTCAAACTTGTCCCACGCCCTGATAGTGCTTCGCCAATATACAATCTCACCGGTTTTGCTGATTACGATGTTTTTCGGATAGCCTGAAAATGCGAAAAGGTCCAGCACCGTCTGAGCATCCGTCGCCATCCGATAATCGAACTTATGGCGGGTAAGAAATTTGCTGACCGTTTCTGTAGGGTCGGGCGTCAGGGCAATAAAGACCACGTTCGGATCTTTTTCATATTTTGCCGCGAGATGATTTAACTGCGGCATTTCCCCGACGCATGGCGAGCACGCGATGAACCAAAAATTCAGGACGACTACTTTCCCCTTTAGTTCTTTCGAGGTAACCAACCTTTCGTCAGACGTGCGAAACCGAAACTCGGGAGCAAACCGGCCCTCCTGCGGGATCCTTCGAAGTCTAAATTCAACCGTACCGTCAGCGAGAACAGTTCGTGCCGCCGAGTCGTTCGAGTGATAGTTCGCCATTCGGTGATCGACGAATTCCTCGTTTGAGATCACCTTGCCAGCAACATCGCGATAGATTGTCGTGGGCGTCCGACTCGCTTCGAAGACCCGAGCCGCCTGGGTTGGCGTCACCTGTGCCTCGATTTCGCCGACGGCCGCAAAACCTACGGCGAACGAGGTCCCAACGACCGCGAGCAGTTGGGCAAGAGTGTTCGGTATTGCCAGCCTCATGCCGAATAACCCTTTTCCTGATCGAAGGTGTAAAGATTCTCCGTCTTAATCACATCAAGGCTATGCACATGCAGGCGTTCGAGCAGGGCCATGATCTGGTCGTGGGTCACAGGATTGCCTTCGCCGGCGTCGGAGACAAAACGGCAGCGCCAGTGATCGACCGTGAATGTGTCCGGCTGACCGCCGGGATAGACTTTTACGCCGCGATTGGCGATAGTTTGCAGCTTTAGGCCGTTGCCGTTCAGCGCTTCGACGGCCGCGCCGAGATCGTTGGCGACGCCGTAAAACGAGCCTTTCCACCAATCGAGGAATATATCCACGCCGACGAGTTTCTTTTCCTGTCGCGTGGGTGTGGAGAAGATTGGTTTCGGATCATGTTCGACGACATTTGCGGCGTAGGTCACGGGTTTGAGCGTTTCGGGTTTTTGTCCCAGACGCGCTATGACGGCGTCGGCAAACTCCTTTGTTCCAACCTTTTCTTTCGAGATGCCCTCTTTGAACATATCGTAGGTGTGAACGCCATCCTCGATGGTACGCAGCCATGCGTTTTGCGCCGTTTCTGCCACATCGGGCTGGTTTATATGGACGAGCATCAGGATCGCACCGAGGAATAGGCCGGAAGGATTTGCAAGATTCTGGCCGGCACGTCGTGGCGCCGAGCCGTGGATCGCTTCGAACATGGCGACGTTTTCGCCGATGTTTGACGAGCCGGCAAGACCGACCGAGCCCGCTATTTGTGCGGCAACGTCCGAAAGCACGTCACCGTAAAGGTTTGGCATTACGATGACGTCGAAATTCTCCGGCGTGTCGGCCAGCTTTGCGGCACCGATATCGACGATCCAGTGGTCGGCCTCGATGCCCGGATATTCCGGGGCAATCTCGTCAAATACGCGGTGAAACAAGCCGTCGGTCCGTTTCATGATGTTGTCTTTTATGAAACACGTCACCTTTTTACGGCCAAATTTTTTGGCGTATTCAAACGCATAGCGTACGATCTTTTCCGAACCGGGCCGCGAGATCAGTTTTAGGCATTCCTCGACCTGCTGAGTCTGCCGATACTCAATCCCGGCGTATGTGTCCTCTTCGTTTTCGCGCACGATGACGACATCCATCACAGGATGCTTTGTCTGGACAAACGGATGATAGGAAACGCACGGGCGAACATTCGCGTACAACCCGAGCGTTTTTCGCACAGCGACATTGAGCGACGAGAATCCGCCGCCCTGCGGTGTCGTGATAGGCGCTTTAAGGAAAACTTTCGTCCGACGCAAGCTATCCCATGATTCCGGCGCAATACCGGCGGAATTCCCCGATAGATAAACCTTTTCGCCGATCTCGATCGTCTCGATATCGAGCCGTGCGCCAGCCTCTTTTAAAATATGCAGCGTCGCCGCCATGATCTCCGGCCCGATGCCGTCGCCGTGTGCGACTGTAATACTTACATTCGACATAATTATTATCTTCCTCTGTCAGGTTAAAAGGAGATTTTAGCGGAATTGGCTCACGTAAGCAAAGAAAGATGTTGGCGACCCTGCGACGACCGGCGGTCACCCAATTCCTACCATCGGCGACCCAATTACTACCGTCGGCGACCCGATTCTAGCCGATTTTCACCTTTGGCGGGGCGTTTTACACCGTCATGCCGCCATCGACGGCTATTGTTTGGCCGGTGATGTAGCTGGATGCGTCCGATGCGAGGAAAACCGTCACGCCTTTGAGCTCGCCTTCGCTGCCGACACGGGGAATGACATTGTTTTCTTGAATTGAACGCTCGTATATATCAATGACCGAATCGGCAAGCCGCGAGTGGAAAAAGCCCGGCGCGATGGCGTTTACGCGTATGCCTTTTCGTCCCCAGCTTGCCGCGAGTTCGCGGGTCAGGCCGATCAATCCCGCCTTGCTTGCGGCGTAACCCGCGTAAAACGGGCCGTTTGCCGATGAGGTCATGCCGGCGATGGACGCAATATTGATGATTGAGCCGCTATTCTGTTTTAGCATCTCGCGGCCCGCCGCCTGGGCAAACAGGAAACAGCCGGTTAGATTTACATCCAAAACCTTTTGCCACTGTTCGAACGGCATGTCCTCGGGCATCGCGCCCCACGAGATACCGGCGTTGTTTATCAGTATATCTACCGACCCGAATGTTGCGACGGTTTCGGTTACGACTGCCGCGACCTCGTCGGGCTTCGCGACATCGCAGGTTTTACCCGCGACGTTAAAACCTTGAGCGTGAAACTCCTTCACGGTCTCGTCGAGCCACTCCGAGCGTCGGGCGCAAAGCATAAGGTTTGCCCCGGCCTCCGCCAGGCCCTCCGCCATTTCTTTCCCAATCCCGCGAGAGCCGCCGGTCACGATAGCGGTTTTCCCCGACAGGTCAAATAATTCTTTTACATTCTTTGTCATATAGAAGCTTAGGATAACACGCGACTGGAGGGTGAGCATCCTGCTCGTAAGACGACACGGGCGAGCAAGATGCTCACCCTCCAGTCCTTGCGCTCCTCCCTCCAGCTGGAGTTTAATTTATATATGGCAAAGACTCAGAAAGAGCTCGCTTTTCTGCGCGATCTCTACATCCAGGACGAATGGACTCGGCGATTTACCGATCTCGTCGACAAGCATATGGACCTGAGCGATTCGGAAAATATGCTTTATATTAACGCGGGCACGGGCGGGCACGCTCTCGCCATTTACGAGAGATTTGGCGAGAAGACCGCCGTGTTTGCGACCTGCGAGAACGAAGATATTTTAACCATCGCCCGCGACAAAGCAGCAGCCGTCAGATCGGAGGTAGATTTTTCGACCATGCGCTTTGAAGACGATGCGTTTGACGCCGTTCTGGCTGACGCAAGTTTCGTCCCTTCCGCCGAT
Organism: Chloracidobacterium sp.; assembly: GCA_031430895.1. Lineage (GTDB taxonomy): Bacteria > Acidobacteriota > Blastocatellia > Pyrinomonadales > Pyrinomonadaceae > OLB17. The sequence goes on from JANPCJ010000139.1 coordinate 19,986, forward strand.
CTGGATTCTTTTATTGAAAACACCATACGCGTATCGCGCACCAGCGGCGACATCGCGATATTCATGCCGTCGGCCGGCAGCTTCGGAGAAATTTTCTCGCTGATGTGGGAGGCTCTTTTCAATGCCGATCTGATCGACCACGGTGCGATTGTCGAGAAACTCATCGCCGACCTCCCACCCGTCTGGCGAATCGAGGAAATGGCGAAAAGGTCGGGCCTCGTAAACATCAACACTCAAACGGCGGTCGAGGTATTTGACTACGAAACAAGCGCCGATTTCGTCTCGTCGCCTCTCATCGCCGATTTTCTAATGCCCGCCTGGCTCGAAGCACTGGATGAGTACGGAAAAGAGCGGGTCACAAAGGAACTCGCTCTCTTGATCGACGCCGAAGACGGTACGCTTTCGTTTGGATTCTCGGTGAAAGCTGCATTGCTGACCGGGGAAAAAGCCTAACTAAACCTCGTCCTCGCGAATATTTGCCAGTTTCATCAAATGTTGTTGCAGACCGATCTTCAGCATCTGATTTTTGTGAATGGGAATGGACAATCGAACTTGGCTATTCGGTTTGCCGTTAAATATGATGGCTGCCCTTTATTAGTAAAAGTCTCCATCCGCTTTGTTCGACAAGTCTTGCGAAGCTTTTGCCGGAGATCGGCTTCATACGGCGATTTCAAATAAACGATCGGTCTTACTCATCTTTATAACGGATGAATCCACGGAAAGGCAGCCTTCGATTGCCTCATAGAGATTTTCAAGCAATTCTTCAAAAGTTTCTCCCTGCGTCGCGCATCCGGGTATTGATGGGACTTCAGCCCAGTACCCTCCTTCTTCCGCCTCATGGACAACGACCTTTATCTTCATTATAGTCCTAGGATTGTTTGGCTTCGGATCGCCGGCGCATTTCCTCCGCGAGCACGTCATCTTTCATCTCTGAAATCTGCGGTGCGGTGGCGCTAGACAGCCTTTGCTGCGCTTCGGCCTTTTCCTCTTCCTCGGCCTCACGCATGCCGTCTTTAAAAGCCTTTCGCGATTGGCCTAGCGATTTAGCCAACTGCGGCAAACGTGTCGCTCCAAAGAGCAAAAACAAAACCGCGACGATTAAGATAATTTCTGTTGTTCCGAAATTCATATCTTTAGTTCCCGACTCTTAGGACAATCATTTGACGCCGTGAGTCTTAATACTTTCATAATACCGCGATTCGCGGCGACATTCACGCAATTTCTTTGTGCCTGGCCTTAAACCGCTCCATAGCCTCGACAAGCGCCGAGGTAATTCCTTTTTCGGAAACCGAATGGCCCGCGTCGGCGACGACGACGAATTCGGCGTCGGGCATCGCTTTGTGCAGTTCCCAGGCCGATGTGATCGGGCACACGACATCATAGCGGCCCTGGACGATCACGGTCGGAATATGGCTAATCTTGCCGACGTTATCGAGCAGGTAATCCTCGGTAGGGAAAAACGAGTTGTTCATAAAATAATGACACTCGATGCGGGCCAGGCTAAGGGCCTCGTGCGCGCCTTCCCAATGATCCATCAGGTCGCGGTCTGGAAACAGCTTCGACGTCGAGCCTTCCCAAACGCTCCACGCGCGGGCGGCGGAGAGGCGGACTTGCTCGTCATCGCTTGTCAGACGTTTGTGATAGGCGCTGATGAAATCGTGGCGTTCATCCTCCGGTATCTCGTCTCGGTAGCGCTCCCAGAAGTCCGGAAATATCTCAGACGCTCCGTATTGATAGAACCATTGCAGTTCTTTTTTCCTGGTTAGAAAAATGCCTCGCAGGATAAGGCCAAGACAGCGGTTAGGATGAGTTTCGGCGTAGGCGAGACTAAGTGTGCTGCCCCATGAACCGCCGAATACATACCACTTGTCCACGCCGAACTTTGCCCGCAGAGCTTCGATATCATTGATCAAATCCCACGTCGTATTCTCACGCAATTCCGCATGCGGTGTAGATTTTCCCGAGCCGCGTTGGTCAAACAAGATGACTTGATAGACCGACGGGTCAAAAAACTGTCGATACATCGGTATCAAACCGCCGCCCGGCCCGCCGTGCAAAAACACAACCGGAATGCCGTTCGGATTCCCTACGCGCTCGAAGTAGATCGTGTGAATGTCCGAAACTACATACATCCCCGAGTCGAACGGTTCAGTTTCAGGATAAAGTGTTGCCATACGTAAATAATACGCGAATGCTCTCCGATGCAGAAGCCCGCACGTGCTGGCTTCTGGCCCGTGCGTAGTGCGGACACTAGGCGGGCCTTTTCAAAAAGTTATCGTACCAGAGCTGGAAAACGAGCAGCGTCCAGAGTTGCTTATGATTGCTCGCGATGCCTTTCTCGTGTTCGGCGATCAGCCTCTGAACATAATCGGGTTCAAACAGGCCCTGATCCTTCAACCTGGTTGGTGCGAGCAGATCGTGCATCAGCGGATTTAATCGACCCTTGAGCCAGGCGGCAATCGGAATTCCAAATCCTTTCTTCGACCTAGTAAGGATTGATTTTGGCAGCAATCCCTCGACCGATTTTTTTAGAATATATTTGCCCTTATTCCCTCTCAACTTATATTCGAGAGGCAGGGAAGCCGCAAATTCGCCGATTCGTGGATCGAGAAACGGAGCCCGCGTTTCGAGACTGACGGCCATCGATGCTCGGTCGACTTTAGACAAAATGTCTTCGGCCATATAAAAATTCATATCCAAATACTGCATCTGCTCGATCTCGTTCGTAGCGTCGCAAATCTCGAGCAGATTTCTCGCTCCCGCGTAAATGTCACCGGATGTTTGGGATAAAACGTGCTGCGTCAAAAGCGGCCTTTGCTCATCGATGGAAAACGAGCCGAACCACGAATGGTGCCGCGTTACAGGTTCATACTTTGCCGATCTAACAAATCGTTTTGCCCGGTAATCGAAGGATAAATTTTTCGAGGACACGGGAAGATGGTTTACAATCGGCTCGATTAACGCCGACCGCAGAAATTGCGGGATCGCACCATACGCTCCCGCCACTTTGTGGCCGTAATACATCGGATAACCAGCAAATATCTCATCGCCGCCGTCTCCGCCGAGCGCTACCGTGACGTGTTTTCTCACAAAACGCGATAGCAGATAGGTTGGAATCAAAGAGCCGTCCGAGAGCGGTTCGTCGAGCCAGGTGCCGATCTCGCCGATCAGATCGCCCGCCTTTTCGACGCTCAGCATTTCCTCGTGATGATCGGTGCCAAGGTGGGCCGCAACCTCGCGGGCGTAGCGGGTTTCGTCAAATGAATCCTCGGCAAATCCGATCGAAAAGGTCTTGACCGTTTCGGTAGCGTGCCGCGTCGCAAACGCCGCGACGGTCGACGAATCGACGCCGCCGGAGAGTAGAATCCCGAGCGGCACATCCGAAACAAGACGCATCCGCACGGCGTCGGAAAGTAATTCGCGGAGTTCGTTCGAGGCGTCGGCAAAAGAGGCGGAAACACGACCAGTAGGGAGTGTGCCATTATTCGAACGCGAGTCACCATTAGAACGGAACCCAGTCGCTACCGCTCCCGGTTCTGACCCCTTCCGCCACGTCAGATTCCAATATCGGCGCGTCTTTACCGCGCCGTTTTCAACCGTCAGAATATGTGCTGCCGGCAGTTTATGAATCCCTTTGTAAATCGACTTTGGGGCGGGCACGTAATCGAACGAAAGATACTCACGCAAGGCATCGAGGTCTAAATTCCGGGAGACCGAAGGATGCGCGAGTATGGCCTTTGGCTCCGACGCGTAGATCAGCTTGCCTTCGAAAACGCCGTAATACAAGGGCTTTTCGCCGTAACGGTCGCGTGCGATGACAAGGCGCTTTCGCAGCGAATCCCACAGCGTAATAGCAAACATCCCGTTAATGTGATCGACGAAATCGTCGCCATATTCCTGATAAAGATGTGGCACGATCTCGGTGTCTGTCTGCGTGACAAACTTATGCCCACGCTTCTCAAGATCGGCCCTGACCTCGCGGTAATTATAAAGCTCGCCGTTCATCATCACGACGACACTTTTGTCTTCGCTGAAGACCGGTTGGTCGCCCGTGTGAAGATCGATGATCGAAAGCCGCCGCATCCCGAGCGCGACTTGATCATCAATCCACAGGCCCTCAGAATCCGGCCCGCGATGCACAATACTTTCGCACATCGAGTGCAGCACCGACTCTCTGTTATCGGGCGAATCTTTAGATTGTTTCAGGTTTACCCAACCCGCAATTCCACACATTTAGGATTGAGCTGTCGTGTTGCCGATGTGAGAAGAGGTTGACTTATCTTCAATGATAGAAGGGCTAGATGCATTTACGTTTTTGCCATTGCCGGCTGCTTCAAAATTCTTGCTTCAATCTCAAGAATGCTGGGTCCATCCAGATACACGTCGCCGCAATCTTCACAGACTGATCCTTTGATTTTCTCGACTTTCACATCTCTGCCCGCGAGCGGGATCGTGCGCGAGAGTTTTGTCTGCCTCATACGTCCGCCGCAAGTGCATTTTTTGGGTTTAGAAATTTGTTTCATATACGGTTTTCAAGAATAAGGTCCCTTGAGAAAAGAACACGACAATCACAATTTCCCTCCCACCTGAACTCACGCCGTAAACTCGGTAACGAATATGCGATTCATCATCTGAAAGTTTATCAAATTCGGCGGCGTTCAAGATAGCGGAAACTACCTCGACAACCGTTAGGTTGTCATCGGCGATCTCGCGAAAGCAATGCTCGCCAATCTGATAGTCGCCACATCGGATCGCACGTTTAATCTTTGAAAGAATCGTCGCCATTACGATTGTTACAAAATCCGAACGCTTCTTATTCGCTCAACTTGTACTTCCTTCAAATCCGATCTTTTCCCGCACCGCGTAAATCGCTTTATTCTGCGATTCGTGATAAGTCCGGACGAGCAGCTCGGCGAGCAGGCCCATCAGGAAAAATTGTACCGAGATAGCCAGCATTACGACCGCGATGATCGGCAGGGGCGTGAGGATAAACGAAGTGTTGTAACCGATCTTAAGAAAGAGCGCCCAACCGCCGGCAACGAGAGCGATAAAAAAACCCAGCATTCCAAACGCGCCAAAAACATACAGCGGCTTTGTATGATACTCGGCCATGAATTTGATCGTGATGAGGTCGAAAACGACCTTGATCGTGCGCGAAATGCCATACTTCGATTTGCCCATCGTCCGGGCGTGGTGATCGACCGGAATCTCGGCAACGCGTGCTCCCGCCCAGCTTGCGTATATCGGGATAAAACGGTGCATCTCGCCGTAAAGCTTTACGTCTTGAATTACCTCGCGACGATACGCCTTTAGCGAACAGCCGTAGTCGTGCAGCGGGACTCCGCCGATCCACGAGATGATACGGTTGGCAATCTGCGAAGGTATTTTGCGTGAGATGAGCTTGTCCTGCCGGTTTTTGCGCCATCCCGACACCACGTCGTAGCCCTCATCGAGCTTATTTAGAAGTCGCACGATATCCGCCGGATCGTTTTGCAGATCGGCGTCCATAGGAATTAGAATCTCACCTTTGGCGGCGTCAATCCCCGCCGACATCGCCGCCGTCTGGCCGTAATTTCTTCGCAAAGAGATCACTCGAACACGGTCATCATCCGCCGCGATCTCTTTTAAAATCGAAAGGCTTTTATCGGTCGAGCCGTCATCGACATAAATCACCTCGGCCGTTTTCCCGAGCGCGTCGAGGGCAAGCCGAATCTTCGCGTGCATCGGCCGCAGGTTTTCTTCCTCGTCTAACACCGGGAGAAACAGAGAGAGCTCGGGCGCGGTGGATTCGCTAATTTTCATTGCTCCAAGTGCTTGCATCAAATTTCCCAATCCTCGATATTCAGTTGTCCGATGCGGCTGAACTCTTTCGTGTTGTGTGTGATAAGGCTCAGATCGTGAGCCAGTGCAATCGCGGCGATTTGCAGATCGTAGGCACCGATTGGCGTTCCCTTCGCCGCCAAGTCGGCACGAATCCGACCGAAGATCAATGCAGCATCGTCGTCAAAAGGTAACGATTGAAACTGACGAAGGAATGCGTTCTGCTCAGCCAAGGACTTTTTGGGGTTCTGGCTTTTCATTGAGCCATAAAATAATTCGGCTTTAACAATAGAGCAGACGAAAATTTCATTCAGGGGAGTTGCGATAATTTTGTCGCGCAACGAGGTCGAACGACCGGTAATGTACTGAATACAAGCATTTGAATCGAGCAGATATTTCCGCGAGGTATTCATTCGATTTCCTCTCGATCTGCCTGGATTGGCTGCGGCTCGCGATCCGGAAAGTCAGGCAAACTGCCAAATGTTCTCTCAAAAAAACCGATTGGATATCCGTTGGCGTCGGCCTCGACCACTTCGCCATTTTCCTTTGCATCATCAAGCGGCAGAATGATTACCTCTACATCACGGTTTCGCAATTCGGTGGGCACATAGATTATAGACGGTGCATTTTTGATTGTTTCGCGATAAAAATTCATTTCTCTTCACCTCCACTACATCTTTCTGGCCACAATTACTATAGACACGCCGACTGGAAAATTAAAGCTGCGCAGCCAGAAGCGCTCTGCGCTGAACAGTTTTCCAAACACGCCATTTAAAGCGGAGATATTAACATTGTTCTCCGACTCGGGCCGAATGCCGGTCACTCTCATAAGTGTTCGCCCAGCGAATATTGGGGCTAGAAACGTCCAGTTTGCATAGGTCGCACGGTCCACGATGTAACCCGCTTTCTCCAATCGTTCGACGATCTGCCGCCTCGTATACCGTATCCGGTGATTGGAAACATCGTCCTGCACGCCCCACAGCCACATAAATGCCGGGACAAAAATCAACGAGTAGCCGCCTCGTTTTGTCACGCGAAACATCTCTTTTAAACCCGCGATGTCATCGTCGAGATGCTCAACAACATCGAGGGCAGTCGTCAGTTCAAATGTTTCATCCGCGAAAGGGAGCTTTTCAGCCAGGCCTTTTTTTGCGTTCAATCCCTTGAGACGACAGAATTCAAGGGCGTCGTCCGAAACATCAACGCCCTCGGCCTCACCGAACTGGGCGAGCATTTCAAGATTAGCTCCCGTCCCGCAGCCAACATCCAGAATGCGAATCGCGTTTTGAGTCCCCGCTTTAGCAGGCCCTTCACCGGCGGTTGCCGCCTGAAGGCGGGACTCAAAACGGCTAGCAATCTGTTTTAGAAAACTCTCGAGAATAGCCCGCCGCCCAACAAACCACCAATGCGAGCCCTCGACCTCGTCCATGATGGCGTATGTATGCTGCTGCATTTCCTGGGGCAATGCTGTGTTCATAACCTTATTGTGACACGGTGAAAGGCAGAAACACGACCGGTAGGAAGTGTGTTCTTACCGACGGACGCTTTATCTTCCCTACAAGAGCACACTCCCTACCGGTCGTGTTTCTGCCTTCAAATCAATAACCCCATCATCTCGCTTGCCAGGCTTACCTGATTCCCGCCAAGCTTTAGACCGTAGCTGTCCCCCAAACGCTGGCAAATGCCGTCGTCGTTTACAAAACAAGCCCCGTCGGACCTGCGGCCGAGTATCATCAGTTGCAGCCCTTCGTCGACATATTCGGGCTTGTCGATGCACAACATATAGTCGCCCGCCGTTTTATGTGCCTCCCACTCAAGCTCATAAAGCGTTGGATTAAAGACGCTTAGCGGATTCATATCCGCGTTCGAGAGGCTTTCAAGAGTCTGCGCAAAATCATACGCATGACGCCCCTCGTGTACAAACGTCCCTTCGCATCCTTGCTGGCCGCCCATGTCTATAGTTTCCTCTGCAATCGCAATATAGATCTCGCCCAATGCCTCGCGGAGACTCAACCGCTCCGTCGCCATCTTAATATTTGTTAGCACCGGATTGATAATACCCGTTACGCCCGACGCGCTGATCTTGGCCACCGGTTGAACGCGAACCAGCATTGCGGATTCGAGAATTTCATTCATCATCAACCGATGAAAATCATTGCCTTTCGCAATAATCGTCGCGAACGCGTCCTCGACAGATGCACGGTACCTTTTCGCTATTCCCCGATCAAATTTCATGGCCTTATTCTACCGTAGAGACGCCGAGACGCAGAGACGCAGAGAAGAGAAACAAGTGCGAAAATTACGCGGATATGCAACGTACTCTCGACTATTAAAAGCAAATTCTTACCTTCGCGTCTCTGCGGCTCCGCGGTTTAAATTACCCGCCCAAAACCGCACCAACTATTCTCATTATGCCACGTAATCACGACGTCCTCGGCTTTGATCTCATCCCACCAGGCCGAAAAATCGACCTTAGAGATGTAAAACGCCGTCGGCGCTACGAGATGGTCGAAGACGATATTATGCTGCTCTCGCCAGCCAAATGTGCCGAGGTGATTCAGATATTCATTATAGAACAGTCTATTGGCGAGCGGTTTCGCGGCCGCGTTTAACGGGCGATAAACGAGCTTTGTCGTCAAAAAAACACCGAGCGTCGGCAGTTTTGATAACTGATACAACATCGGTTGACTGATCCGCGATGTAAAACGTTCGCGCACCGGATTTACGTACTTCGAAATCCACTCGTTGTTCTCCGCTCCATAGACCCACGCCGAAATATGTCCGCCTTTTTTCACCTTTGACGCGAGCGACTGAAACGCTTTTTTCGGATCGGGCGTGTGGTGGAGCACGCCGATGCTGAAAGCGTAATCGAATGCTTTTTTTAGCGGCAGTTTGAAGATATCACACTGGACGATATGAACATTCGACAAGTCGCGCGTCAGTGCGAAAGCCGACTCGACGCCGTCGCCAAGATCAATCCCGACGACCTCTTTCGCTCCCCATTCCGCAGCCAGCTTTGTATGGCGGCCCTTGCCGCAGCCGCCCTCGAGAACAATCTTATCTTTAAAAAATTCCGACTTTACCGGCTGCAGCCAGCCGAGCATTTGCTCGGCGTACTTCGCATCTTCCTGCGTAAAATGCGTCCACTGCCAACCAAAATTCTCGGCCGTCTCGGCTTTGTCTTCTTCGATTTTGGCGAGATCGACAAAACGCGGCACACCGCGCACGACCTTATACTCGCGGGTGCATTTCTTACAAGTCAGCACGCCCTCGATGATCTCTTTGCCATCGTATTTGCTGGCATAAGCCAGCAAAATATCGCCGCCACAGGTCGGACATGCCAATAGGTCTAGTAATTTCTCTTTCATCAAACTTTTAGCAAAAGCCGTCGAACAAAAGGCTCAAAAGACTCTTGCATTTCCAGACCGCTCCGTAGGAGCGAAATACTTGTAGCACAGAAGGCAAAAAACATCCAAAAGCTCCGTAGCGGCACGTTAGACCCAATTGAAAAGGTATCTATCCTCGTATTCAGCTTCGAAACGATCAAGCAAAGCTGTGTACTCATCCTTAAATGATTGCCGGGCATGTCGCATTTCTTGATTAAGAACATATTTCGCAACCGAATCGATCTGAGAACGCGAATAAGAAAACGCGCCAAAACCTTCCTGCCAATAGAACTTACCCTTCACAAGCTTTCTCTCTGGAGCTACCCTTTACATCTCGAACAATGTTCGAAACGGGCAAGATCAGGCTTCATGCCAAAGAGAATATGAATGTGATCTTCGACACCGCCAATGGCTATAAGTTTTTGTTTCTTATTAGTGAAAATGCCGGTAATGTATTTAACAGCTCTTCTTTCCACGCAGCCTGGATGAGAGAAGCTCGCTCCTCGACAGCGAAAACAACTTGTATATAAATTTGCGAGTATGTATTGGCCATAATCGGAATGTCGCTCCTACGGAGCTTTTTAGGTTGGGGTTAAACATTTTCTACAAACTTCGGGCTCCTAGGGAGCCAACCCCTCTCTTAAATGCTTCATATTCGCTAAAAGGAAAGAGTTGCCGCCAGTTGAACTCGAATTCGTCTGTGTCGCGGTCCTCGTATAGCTGCTCGAATGTCTCGGCAAACGCATTGCATATCAATCCAACGGTCCCCTCGTGCGAAAAGACGAGTTCGCGGTCGTCCGAGTGACGCTCGTCGGTCGGGTACTGATAAATTTCAAGCAAAAGAGTTTCGCTCTTACGCACAAACCGGAAATCAAACTCCTCGGGGTCGCGGTTCCATTTAAGAAGATATTCGTTTTCGGGTGTCGTCTGATTAGCCAACCTGGTTAAGATTTGCATCAACTCCGGCAATGCGGCAGCATGCGGTGCGTACGAAGTCGTCGTATGAAACTCTGAAACGCCGTCGTCAAAACCGATCGACATCCAGCCGCATTGCGGGCTGTTAAAACTGATCTCAAGTGGTTGTCTGGTCATATTCCTAAACCGAAAGGCTTATGGTAACTTTAATAGAGAAAATTGCACAAACGGGCAAGTTTTTTATCAGCCAGCGGGGAGAATTGCCATGTTCCGATCAGTTAAACTCTCAGCCATCTTGACGATTGTAAGTCTCTCATTCACATGTCTTTGTGTAAGCGTTCCAAATATCGATGCGCAGAAAGGCAAGAGATCGAAGAAGAAACCTGCCAAGCAGAGCCAACTTTTTAAGAGTAGTCTGCCAATATTTGATCCCTCGGCTGTTTGCATTCCGCCGAGCGGCGATTACATATCCGTCCTGCAGATTGACAGTAACGCAAAAGCAACATTGAACGTCCAAACAGCTCAGGGTTCCAAATACCTCTTCGACGCCAACCGGCTTTCATCCCCTAACGACGTTTTAACGGCGATATTTAATAAACCCATTGTCACCGTTAGAGCTGACCCCAGCCTTAAGTTCGAGGTTGTTGTCAATATCCTCAGGGGCGCGAGACAAGCCGTCGATCGTTGTTTTAATGTCGAGGCTTCAACGCGCCCCGACGACCCATACGTTTACATCTACCCTGAGCCGAAGGAAAAATCTAATTTACCCGTCTATCCGAATCCCCTGCTGTTGATCGTGCACCTTGATAAGAATTCCGATATCACCCTAAATAATGAAAAAAAGGGTTCGCTAAGTGATACTTCCGTCATCAGAAATTTCTTAAGGCAGCTCTTCATAGAGAGGGAGAAGAATGGAGTCTTGCGGGCATACTCGAACGACGTGGAGAAAACGGTTCGCGTCAAAGCGGAACGTTCAGCCACTTTCGGCGATGTGATCAAGATAGTCGACGCACTAAAAGAAGCCGGAGCGTCGCCCGTCGGTTTACAGATCGATGATACGCATGAGGATGATTTAATCATGCCGTTCGAAATCGATAGATCATAGTAATGAAGCAATATCAGGACCTGCTGCGACACATTGTGACGGCCGGTACGCGGCATGAAGACCGCACCGGCGTCGGCACGATCTCGGCGTTCGGCTATCAAACACGGTTCGATTTGCGCGAAGGGTTTCCCATCGTGACGACCAAAAAAGTGCCGTTTCGCTGGATCGCCGAGGAGCTTTTCTGGTTTTTGAGCGGCAGCACGAGCGAGAAAGAATTAAACGAACGCGGCGTCGATATCTGGGCCGAATGGGCCACAGGCGAGCAAACGGCGAGATTCGGCCGCGAAGTGGGCGATCTCGGGCCGGTCTACGGTTATCTCTGGCGTTCGTTTGGCGGCGATTATCCTACACGCAACGGCATCGATCAGATCGCCCGGCTGATAAACGAGATCGAGACAAACCCCAATTCCCGCCGACTCATAGTCACCGGCTGGAACCCTGAGAGCTGCGACGAAGTCGCGCTACCGCCGTGCCATACACTTTTTCAGTTCAAGATCGAAGGCAGAAACCCGAACGGTAGTGAGGGTGTCGCTCCAAATGGTACGCTCCACTGCCAGCTCTACCAACGCTCCGCCGACGCCTTCCTCGGCGTCCCGTTTAACATCAGCAGCTACGCCCTGCTAACGCATCTCGTCGCCCACGTCTGCGGTCTCGCGGTCGGCGATTTCATCCACACCTTCGGCGA
>JANPCJ010000140.1:0-16669 GCA_031430895.1 Chloracidobacterium sp.
GTTGCCGGTGCGTTCATGGAAGTATTCAACCGCAAACGTCACAAATAATGTTAGCAAATACGCTAACTATTCGCAAGAAAAATTCTTCTTCAACCTCTGCCAAACCTCAGAATACTCGTGCTGTAGCTGCGAGGTTTCCATCGCAAACTTTGTCGGTCGGATGATGTATCGAGATTCGAACATAAAGGCCATCGTGCCTTCGAGCTTTTGCGGCTTAAGCTCGGCATTCGAAGCTTTTTCGAAGGCGTCGAGGTCGGGGCCGTGGGCGGACATTTGGTTGTGAAGCGAGCCGCCGCCGGGGACAAAGCCCGTTTCCTTAGCGTCGTACGCGCCGTAGATGAGGCCCATGTATTCGCTCATCACGTTGCGGTGATACCACGGCGGGCGGAATGTGTTTTCGGCGACGAGCCAACGGTCGGGGAAGATGACAAAATCGCAATTTGCCGTGCCCGGAAGATCGCTAGGTGATGTTAGCACGGTAAAAATCGATGGATCAGGGTGATCGAATGAGACCGAGCCGATGGTGTTGAACCGGCGAAGGTCGTATCGGTACGGGGCGTAGTTTCCATGCCAGGCAACGACATCGAGCGGCGAATGATCCATCTCACACGACCACAGATTGCCGCCAAATTTTGCGAGGAGTTCGAAATCGCCCTCGATGTCCTCGTACCACGCGACCGGTGTTTCGAAATCGCGTGAATTGGCAAGTCCGTTCGCCCCGATCGGCCCAAGCTCCGGCAGACGAAACGGCTGCCCGTAGTTCTCACAAATATATCCGCGGGCGACTGGAGCGGCCAGCATCTTGCTGGCCTGTTCGCCGGTATTTGACGCATCCGGGCTTGCGGGTTCCACGCGAAACTTCAGACCTCGCGGTACTACCGCCACCGACCCTGGCCCAACTTGAATCATGCCGAGTTCGGTCAATATCCCAAGCCGCCCCATTTCCGGGACGATCAGCATCTCGCCGTCGGCATTGTAAAAATACCGCTCGCCCATGCCTTTATTGCAGGCATATATATGCACGGCCATGCCCGTTTGAGCAAACAGATCGCCGTTCCCGGCAACGGTCGTAATGCCGTCAATAAAATCAGTCGGTTCGGCAGGAATCGGCAGCGGGTACCACCGAAGCTGATTCGGCGTGGTCACAACCTCATCAAACGGTGACGATCTGAACAGTTTGCTATCGATCTGCTGAAACGGCTTATGCCGCACACTCGGCCTGATGCGATAAGTCCACGTGCGCTTATTCGACGAACGCGGAGCCGTAAAAGCCGTCCCCGAAAACTGCTCCGCATAAAGCCCAAGTGGCGCCTTCTGCGGCGAATTCTGCCCGACCGGCAACGCGCCTTCGACCGCCTCTGTAGCGAACTCGTTTCCAAACCCCGTTTGGTATATAAGATTCATACTAATTTGATCTCATTTTGATAATGACTGATGTTGCCTTTACGACGCAATAACTGATCCAAAAGTAAATGACCGAATGAGCCCACCCAAAATAGGTTGCAAATACTCGTGCCGCTCCGTCATTTTGCAAGTTTTTAAGAAGCTCTTCAGAAGGATTTGGTGTGTTGCGTACCAGATTGTCGAGCGAGCGTTGGTATGATTCCACGCTCAGGTAGACGAGTAGCCAACCGACTACAATATAGACGAAAAAGATCAGCCAAATCGAAGACCTTAACCAACCGAGTTCTTTCGCAGCCAAAAGAACTAGGGGAATAGTTAGAAATGCTGCGAAATAGAGGTCCATAAGAAGATTAACCACATCTCTAAAGACGGTACCGTTGTCAAGGCGAAGCTACGCCTTGCGGCCGGTTGGCTGCAAATGACAATTAGGTTCTTTGACAACAGATTTGTTCATTTTTTCTTTTCTTATCCCCAGCGTCTCCCATAGCTGAGCAAGGCGAACCGGCCTTGCTGACGCTGCCAAAACGAACCCGCCCGGCACTTGATCTTTCAAGCGGGTCAAGCCCGGCAAAGACGGCGACCTGCTTCGTCAGACGCGTAAAGCGTGAGACATCGCCGAGCGTGTGAACCGTTACAAGTGCCGTCAGATAACGGGCGCCTTTTCTTCGTCATCAAAAGTTGCACCTGGGTCGTTCAACATTGATTCTACTTCAATGCCAGCGAAACCGTCTTTATAACATCAAAGGCACCAAGCACACAAAGTAAATAGAATCTTTCTCCTTTGTCTCCTTTGCGCCTTTGTGGTGAACTTTTAGCGCCTTTGCGTTTGAATTAGCTTCCTAATGGCTTTCACCGCCGTTGCCCCGTTTCCGACGGCTCCGCTGATAGTGGGCGAGGTTGGATTTGCGACATCGCCGATGGCGAAGACGAGGTCGAGATTTGTCGCCCCGACCACGTCGGTTGTGATATATCCGGATTCGTCGAGATCAATTTGTCCCGCAAAAAGCTGGCTGTTCGGAACGACGCCGATACGGAATAGGACGTTATCGGTTTGGATCGTGGATTTCGCTTTGGTGAGAGTGTTTTCAACCTCGACAGCCTCGACGGATTCATTTCCTGTGATTCCGGTGGGACGGGAGTTGAACAAAAATTCAATGTTCTTTTTCTCACTCGAACTTTCGGTAAACTCGCCGCGGGCCGTCAGTTCGCCTCGCCTGTGAACCACGAACACCTTTCGCGCCGTCTCGCTCAAGATCAAGGCATTTTCGAGAGCGGCGTCGCCACCGCCGACGATCACGACTGTTCTGCCTTTTACGCTATGCCTCTCTCGCGTACCGGATTCCAGAATTCCTCGCGCTCGAAATTGCTGCTCGCCGGGAATGTCTAAACGACGGCGGCGGACGCCGGTCGCGATAATAATTGATCGGGCGGAGCGACGCTGTTCGCCGATTAAATGAACGAGGCGACGGGTCAGATCGACGCGTTCAACCCGGGCCTTCACCAGTCGGTTAACTCGAACCGTTTCAATATGTTGCAGGAATCTATCGCGCAGTTCGCGGCCGTTTGCGGCCTCGATTCCGAGGTGGTTGGCGATTGGGTTGTGTATCCATAGAAGCTGACCGCCAAACTCGGATTCTTTTTCAAAGAGTACGGCGTCCAATCCGAGATCGGCGCACCACAGCGCCGCCGACAAGCCGGCCGGTCCGCCGCCGATGATTATCACATCATGATCTGTTGATTTTTCCACCATAAAGTACGACAGGCCTGTCGATCAAGTAGAGGATTATTCAACTTGATTAACAAACGAATGTACAATGCCGAGGCCGGCGTTCAAGTTGAACACATTCATCTGAGGTGCAAAAACCTAACCTCGAAGAACAGGCTAACAGGCGTGTTCTACGACGAAATTGCTACTTTTTGTCAATACATTTCTGCCGTATTTTGTCACTCTTGGCCTTATTGTAAATAGACGCACTTTGACGAATACTTGTAAGCCCTTTTCACACTGTATTTTAGGACTAACCCACAAAATTCTCAATGCGCGGATCATACTGATATTGGTGGCACCGGTATTGCTTTTGAAAGCTTGCCGATTCTGGGCGCTCGCTTTATCGCATCGCTTCTACAAATCTCTCGCAAATACCGAATCGCTTCTTTCACACCAAACCTATGAGACTAGAATTCGAACCAAATGTCACCGCATTTCCGCTCGTCGAGAACGAGTTTTTCGATTACCCGCAAACGCCGGATGCCGCGATCCTCCTAAAAAAAGGAATCGCGGCAGCCCAGAATGGCGAGCGGGATCAGGCCCGCGAGCTGCTTGCGGAGGCCTCGAAGCAGGATCCGCAAAGCGAGGACGCGTGGATGTGGCAGGCTTCTGTCAGTGACTACCCCGAAGAGTTACTTGCTTTTCTCGACCGTGTGCTAGTTATAAATCCGGAAAATGAGCGTGCCGCCCAGTGGCGAACGCAGACCAAATCTTTGCTAGCCAAGACGTTTGTGCAAAGGGCCGTCGCGGCCCACGAAGAAGGCTCGGCCGATATGGCCGCCCGATGCCTCGATCAGGCCATCGGCTATGACTATAACTGCGAAATGGCCTGGTTCTGGAAGGCATCAATCGCGACCTCAACCGACGATAAACTCGAGTGTCTCAGAAACGTGTTGGAGATAAACCCGGTGAATCAAGACGCCCGCGACGCGGTCGAGGCGGTAAGACGACCATCGCTGCTTGAGAGTTTCGAAGAAGCAAAGTCGGCCGCAGTCGCCGGCAAACGCAATCGGGCACTAAAGCTCGTTGACGAATTCCTGCTCAGCGTGCCCGACAACGCCGAAGCCTGGATCCTCCGGTCGCATCTCTCACTCGGCATCGACGAAAAGATCAAGTCACTCGAAAAGGCCCTCGAAATCGACCCCGATAACGCCGGCGCGAAATCTAATCATGCTTTTCTGCTCGCAACCGTCGGATCGGCAATAGAGGAGCCGGTTTCCGCAAGCCGAATCGTTGTAATTCAGCCCGCCGTTTCACCGGTCGAAAACACCTGGTCTGACGAATTTGTTGCCGAAAATGTGCCTGACGACCGGGACGTCGAGTCCTTCGCCGGCCCGCTTGCGGATGCGGACCCGGCCGTCGAGACAGTCGAAAGTCTCACTCCGTTTGAGCA
Organism: Chloracidobacterium sp.; assembly: GCA_031430895.1. Taxonomy (GTDB): domain Bacteria; phylum Acidobacteriota; class Blastocatellia; order Pyrinomonadales; family Pyrinomonadaceae; genus OLB17. The sequence goes on from JANPCJ010000140.1 coordinate 4,566, forward strand.
GAAGGTTGTGGAAGAAGTCGTCGTAAACCTTGATTTTCGCGATGGCAACCGCGCGCCCACCCCGGAAACTCGTTATGAGTTTGAAGATTTGCCGTCATTTGCCAACCCTGTCGAGGCAATAGACGCCGCATATGACGCGACTTTCGACGATGGCCCCGATTACGCTGTGGAAGAACCCGCTGAATTATCAACTTCGGCGCCGGAGTACTTCGCGGAGGATGAAGCTGAATTTCCACCCGCCGAGCAGCAGTACGCTGCGGAAGATCAAGCCGAATTATCGCCAGCTGCACCGGAATACTTTGCAGAGGATGCGGCCGAATTTTCACCCGCCGAGCAGCAGTACGCCGCGGAAGATCAAGCTGAACTATCGCCAGCCGCACCGGAATACTTTGCGGATGATCAGGCTGAATTATCGCCCGTCGAGCCCCAGTACGCCTCGGAAGATCGGACTGAATTGCCGCCAGCCGCACCGGAATACATTGCTGAAGACTTTGCCGAACCGCCCGCCGAGCCGGAAGTTATGGGTTTCGCTTGCCCATACTGCGCGGTTGTTAACGAGGTACACGCCTTTGAATGCGTTTCGTGCCGTGCTGGGTTGACGCTCTCCGACATTGAATCGCTGCTCGCTAATTCCCGCGCCGATCACGGTTCTGTTCAGCAGGCGGTAACGCAAATGGAGGCGGAATGGAACCTTCGCGAATTTAGCGTGGACGAATTGACAACCCTCGCTATCGGTCACTTTAACTTAGGAAATTTCGGCCTCGGCATGAAGTATCTACGTGAAGCGTCAAGCCTGAATCCGAATAATGTTATCCTCGCCGGCCATGTCAATACGCTTGCCATCCGGCTCGATGAGATGCGGCGGCAGGATGAAAATCACGAGGGAATGGCAAAGGGGAAAACAATCCTCGTCGTCGACGACAGCCCGACTGTTCGCAAGCTGATTTCCGGCAAACTCGAAAAATCGGGGCACACCGTTGTCTGCGCCGTCGATGGCGTCGAGGCGATGGAACGTATCGGGACGAGCCTGCCCGATCTCGTTCTGCTCGACATCACGATGCCGAGAAAGGACGGCTACGAGGTCTGTAAAGAAATCCGCGCCAATCCCGCCGCCGCCGATTTGCCCGTCGTTATGATCTCGGGCAAGGATGGTTTTTTTGACAAGGTACGCGGTCGCATGGCCGGCGCGACCGGCTATGTCACAAAACCATTTGGCCCGGAAACGCTGATGAAGGCCCTCGAAACTTACCTGCTGCCGGAGAGCGAGGACGAACCGGGGCCCCCGACGGCTCGCCCGGGGAGCTAACGCACGGGCGAGCCGCTCGTGCTCCCAGTCGATGGATAACCTGCAAATATTCGTCCGCGAAGCCGAGGCGGAACTGGCCTCGGTTCGCGGCAGTTTGCTGATCGTTGCCCAGAGCGGCGATATGTCCGAACTTGTAGCGACCAGGCGGACGCTTGATCGTTTAAAAAACGGCGCACAGGCAAGCGGACACGACGCTTTGGCCGCATTGACCTCGCGGTGCGAAGCCGAGATCAACGGATTTGCAAACACCCCTGCGCGAAACAACGCTCACGCCGCACTCGATATTGTTGCCCAGATGGAAGCCGAGTTGTGGGCGATACCGACGCTCTCAGACGGTTTCGATTTCGATGTCGGCGGGTTTGTGGACGCGTCTTTTGCAAACCTCGTATCGAGGGCCGACGACCAGAACTCAGATGATCCGGTCGAAGAATTTGAGATCGATGATGAGACTCTAGATATTTTTCGTGCCGAGGCCGAAGAGCTTTTGGCAAATATCAGCGTCGGCCTCAAGGCCCTCGCCGTAGCTCCCGACGATCAGGCGGCGCTGTGGGACATTCGCCGCAACGCCCATACATTCAAGGGCGCGGCCGGAATTGTTGGGATGATGGACGCCTCGCGGATCGCCCATCGAATGGAAGACCTTCTCGATAAAATGGTCGAGACGCATCGCGAGGCCGGGCCGGAGATTTTCGAATTCCTCGAACAATCGGCAAGTTCCCTTGCCGCCATTGTCGCGGTTCAGGCTGACGAGAACGAGGCTTGTCTGAAAGCGAGCTACGATAGCGCAATCTCTCTGCTTTCGTCTCCCGTCATAAAGACGAACGGCGCGACCGCGACAGGCCATGCCATTTCACGCCCTCCCGACACCGCCAAACCAGCCGCCGCCCCCATCGTGAGGGTTTCCCTTGACCGGCTGGATGAGATCATCAATCTTTCACATCGTCTGTCGATAAACCGTTCGGCGCTCGCCGAGACTTTTGCCGGATTGACCTCGGACACGCTGACCAACATCGGCACTCTCGTAAGAGTTGGAGATCTCTTCGAGACCGGAGGGCACCTGGCGGATGAGATACAGGCAAAACTCCGCAAGATACGGATGGTCAAATTCTCGACCCTCGCGACACGTCTCAGCCGGGCCGTTCATGTCACGTGCCTGGACGAGAATAAAAAAGCGACCGTGGAAATCGAGAACGGTGATGTCGAGATCGACACTCAGATTATCGACGCCTTGATCGAGCCGCTGCTTCACCTTTTGAAAAATGCGGTCGTTCACGGCATCGAAACACCTGAAACACGCCGCTTCATTGGAAAGCCCGAACGCGGAAATATCCGCATCCAGCTCGATGCGGAAGAAGCATTGCTCGCCATGTCTATTTCGGATGACGGCGGAGGCATTTCTATACCAAAACTCAAGGCGGAAGCTGTCGCAAAAGGCTTGATCGATAGCGACAAAGCGGCGGCGATGGACGACGGTGAAGCAATTCAATTGATCTTCGACCGCGGCCTGACAACCGCCGAAAAGCTCGACCTCAACGCCGGACGAGGCATCGGCATGGGCATTGTAAAGGAAAGCATCGAGATGCTCGGCGGCTGCGTTCTGGTCGAGTCGGATCCGCAAAGAGGTACGACATTCAAGATACGAATGCCGCTCGCGGTTTCAGACGCGCAAAGCGTCAATGCCGAAATAGCCGCCCGTGATGCCGAACCATTGCCGCAGCTCGTCCTCGTAGTCGATGACAGCTCAAGCGTCCGGCATCAGACGGCGCGGCTTGTAAAGGAAGCCGGTTTTCGCGTCATAACCGCCGAAAACGGAGCCGAGGCCCTGGAACTACTCCTCTCAGGCGAGTGGGAACCCGATCTGATCCTCTCCGACGTCGAAATGCCCCAGGTCGATGGATGGGCGTTACTGGAATATCTAAAAACCGACGAACACTTCGGTCACATCCCCATCGTGATGGTCACCTCGCTCGATACTGACGAGCATCGCAACCGGGCGTTTGATCTGGGAGCGGCGGACTTTTTGGTAAAGCCGTTCAGCAGACCGGATTTTGACAGAATATGGGAGAGTATTGGCCTGGATCCATTTGCGAGTCCACTTGCGGCCAACAGAGTTTAGGAGGCTGACCCGGAAAATTCGGGACGATCCTGTTAGGTTCTTTTCGTGTTTTCCGTGTGCTTCGTGGTTGATTTTCTGAAATTACCACGGGACACGCGGAAAAAAGCACGGAACAAGAACTGAAACCACTTTTCAACATCCTCCATAAATCCTATGTCCGCAAGCGGACTAACACGCCGGAAAAACTTACGTCTTCGGAGGCTTGCTGGGCCGAATCTCGACCTTACTCGGCAGGGCGCGGTCGTTCATCGAAAGCAGGGTGATTACCGTCTGGGCGATGTCTTCAGGTTGGATCTGCCATGCTTTTTCTGGCGACGGCGTGTCGTTGCCAAAATGGGTGTTCACGCTGCCGGGGCAGATGTAGCTGACCTTTATGTTGTCGTGGCGGACCTCTTGCATGAGGGCTTCGGAGAAGCCGTTTAGGCCGAATTTTGAGGCGTTGTACGCGGCCATTTTTGGATGGGCGTTCTGGCCGGCGAGCGATGAGATATTTATGATATAGCCGCCGCCGCGTTGTTTCATCGCCGGGATCGCGTAATGGCAGGCATAAAATACGCCACAGAGATTTGTTTCTAAGGTCTGCCGAAATTCGTCACCGCTCATCTCCTCGACCGTCTTGCCAAAAATACCCATTCCGGCGTTGTTGATCAGAATATCGACCCCGCCGAAAACGCGTTCGCAGTCGGCAATCATCGTCCGTACCTGGACCTCGTCGCGGACATCGCAATCGCCGCCCGCCGCTTTGCCAAATTCGGAAAGACGGCTGACGGCCGAATCGACTTCCCCCAGCTTCCGTCCGCAAATGAAGACACACGCACCGGTCTTTACCAAACATTCGGCGATTGCGTAACCGATACCTTTCGTAGCGCCGGTCACGAGGACGATCTTACTCACAAGCATGTCAGCCATAAAGTCCAACCGTTAGCAACTCGTTTCTTTCTTCGACCCGATCCTCATCGTTAATACGAAGAATTTTTAAGGTTACTCGCGCCTCGCCCGTCAGCGGTACGATGTCCGCGTTTTCGATCCGAAAATGTTCGGACCAGTTATCAATTCGCGGATTGAAAAAACGAGTCAGCGCTCCATCCGAGTCGAAATCGAACGAGCCAACACACATACCCTTGTTTTCGTTGCAAGCGGGACACGACAAAGCAAGGTTTTCTATACTCGTACGCCCCCCATGTCTTAACGGAACGATGTGCTCAACATGATGCCGCAAAATCGAAACTTGCCCGATCAGGCAATACTCACACCGATTGACGGCTCGATTCGCCACCGATTGGCGCATTTCTGTCGGGACATATCTTGCCATTCAACATCGTTCTTTAAGGAGTTTTGCGGCTTGGGCTTTCAGCAAAATCGAAAGGTGATTCAATTTGGTCCATTCGGAGAGTTCGGCTTGTTCAAATTCGTCCGCCTCATTCTCCCCGTTCAAATCTAGCAGATGATTCATCCTTTCCTGATGTTTTTCGTCGAGGAAAAAGTCAAAAACATCCTGCGGAGATGGACTAAAGGACAAAAATCGAACCACATCGTTCGCGGCATGAATGGTCGCCGAACTTTGGAAACCAAGCAAACCAATTTCAATAATCGTCGAGAACCACGCTCCCGACGCGCCAATTCGGGCAGCGAGTTTGTCGGGTATTTGCACCGTCATTTCAACCATTTTTTTTAACTCCGAACCACCGTCTGTATCTGTTCATATAGCCGAATATCTGTGGTGTCAGCTTGCCACCATCGACTAATTTGACATATCGACCGTCAATACGGGAGATTCTTTTTGAATAATTTCTTTCCAAAGCAGAAGCAGCGAATCGTCAACACCCGTTCGCACGACCCGGAAGACAACGACGATATCGCGGCGGTCGCTGGTGTCTAATGAGCCCTTTGGCTTTTCAGTCTTCGGCAAATTAAGAAATCTTACCTTGTAAGCGATCGACCTCAATAAGTATGTCGTGTTTTCCCTGATCGGTACTGCCTTTCGGTACATGAGATCGCCGATTCGCAGCCCCGCGACAAGACCCGCATCCTGTCGGACCACCTCATCCATCCTGGTCGCGGGCGCGAAACGCGAAAGAGCTAAAACATCCGCGTCGTCCGCCTCAAATTGCTCGATAGGCAAGTCGCCGACCGGCGAGATCAATCCAAGAATGAACGTGCCGGGCGAAACAAACATGCTTCGCGACCTCTCAACATCGGCGTATGCCTTATGAGAATAATCAGCCCGGCGAAAGGAAAATGCCTTTGCCTTGCCGGGAAGATAATAATTTAGACATTCGATATCGGGGTGAGAAATATCGAGAATTTTCGCGCAGTCGGTTTCGGCGGCCAGCCTGATCAATCCCGTCCTTGGCTGGCGCAGGAACTCGGCGAACATCCGTTTTTCCTCTTCCGACGGGGCCAGCTTTTTCCGGGCGTCGTCCCTCATCAATGCATACAACGTCTCATTCGTCTCTCTGACGGAACCAATTCCGACCGGCATGTTCTCACGTTTTTTTAGCTCGTCGTACCAGCGCTGGGTTGAAGGATCAGGCCGGTTCGGGTCGACAATTCGAGGTGAGCGCGATGGGGCAATTTGGGCCGAAATATGAAGCGCCGCCAATAGACCGAGGAGTGACGCGAAGATAAAAATTTTTCTGAAGGCCATCTTTCCACCTCCTTGCTATGCAAGATTTATCGGTTTACGCGAACGGGATCGCCTTAGTTTCCCGCCGGACTATTAGGACTACTTGAATTTTGCTCACTAGAGCCGGTTTAAAAATCTCAGTGCTGAAAATGACAAATATCGCCGCAGGATGCCGCCGCTCTCAGATGGCTAATCGCCTGCCCCGGTGGTCAAAAAACTACTCTCCTTGATTTTTTGCGTTTCAGGCTTCTTGGGCCGCTTGATTTTGGGTGACTTCTTTCGCGACAGTTCTTTCCACAAAAGCGTGACACTTCCATCCTGTCGCATGCGAACAAGCTTAAACACTATGATCACATCGACCCGCGTGTCAAAATCAAATTCATCATAGATGGATCCCTTCACGGCCCGATAAAAATCGCCGTTGTAGGCAACGGAACGCAGTCCGTATGTCGTATTCTCGACCGCCTCCAAAGCGCTCGCGTAATTAAAACCGTCCTCGGTAATACCAGCCAAGAGTTTGTCCTCAACCCCTTGTGCATCAACGAGATCAGCTACGGGCATGAAATTATGCAAATATTTCAAACCCTCAGATTTCAAACTGATTGTTTTGATATCGACATTCCCGAGGTTTACCAGAATACCGTGCGTCAAGGTTCCCGAGGTCTTGAAACGGCCACTCGAAAATGTTAAATCCGACAGCCGGCTGATTCGGTAATCGAGCTTTCTAAACGAGTAAGAATTACCGCCGCCGGGCATTGAAAATTTAAGGCAATCCGCCGATGCGCTTACTATCGTGATGTTATTTGAGCAACCCATATCCGGTGCCAGCCTTATCAATCCGGTTCCGGCTTGTTTCAGAAAGTCCCGATAATAGCGGAAGTCCTCAGTGTCAGGGGCCAACAGAGCTAATTCCCTGCCCGTGGATTTCCGATAAAGCGCGGCAATCTCACCAGGCGACGCACCTGGACGCGGCCTTGGCTTTCCAACTTCTGCGTTCATCGCCCTCATTCTTTCAAATTCAGCGTTTCGTTGGCGAATTTCACGCATTCTCTGCATCTCGGCCTGGCGATCCGGTGTCGGATAAGGAGTCGGTGGCGGGTTTTGAACCGCAAAAATTGAAATGCCAGAAACTAACATTACAAAAAAAACAGTAATAATTTTCATAACCGTTCAAATCCGATAAAACTAGAAAATTTACAAGTCCAACTTGTTCTTCAATATATCATTTACAACTTTAGGATTCGCTCTCCCCCGCGACGCCTTCATGATCTGGCCGACAAAAAATCCGAATAATTTTTCGTTGCCCCCGCGATAGGCATCGACATTTGGCTGATTTGCGGCGATCACCTCGTCAACGATCTTTTCAATCGCTCCCATGTCCGATACCTGTTCGAAACCCTTTTCGGCGATAACCTCGGGGGCAGATTTGCCGCTGGCGAACATCTCGACCAGCACCTCTTTTGCCTGATTATTATTGATCGAACCGGCCACCAAAGTGTTTATCAGCTCGGCCATGTCTTCAGCGGTGAGCAGGCTTTCCGCCGCCGATTTGCCCGAATTGTTTAGCTCACGGGTCAATTCGCCGAGTATCCAGTTTGCCGACGCCTTTGGATTCGCGGTGATCCGCGCCGTGGTTTCGAAATATTCGGCGAGCGCCCTGTCCGCGACAAGCTGCGAAGCGTCGGCAAAGCTGAGGCCGTAAACGTCCACAAACCTCCCGCGCATCGTCTCGGGTAATTCCGGCATTTCGCGTTTTACGGCTTCGATAAACTCGGCTGTCACCATTAGCGGCTGTAGGTCCGGCTCTGGGAAATAGCGGTAGTCGTGGGCGTCCTCTTTACTCCGCATAAAACGTGTGCGGTTGTTTTTCTCGTCCCACAAACGCGATTCCTGCTCGACCGCCTCGCCCTTTTCATGCGCTTTGATCTGGCGCTCTATCTCATACTCGATCGCCTTCTGCATAAACCGAACCGAATTGAGATTTTTTAGCTCGACCTTGTTGTTATATGTGGTTTCACCGAGCTTTCGAACTGAGACATTTGCCTCGCAACGCAGATTCCCTTTCTCCATATCAGCGTCGCTCGCGCCGACCCATTGCAGGGCGCGGCGGATGTGATTCACATAGTCATAGGCTTGCCACGAGGTTCGAAAATCGGGCGAGGTAACGATCTCGCCAAGCGGTGTTCCCGCGCGGTTGAGGTCGATGTACGAATATTTATCCGTGTCGGGCAGCCCTTCGTGAACATTCTTCCCCGCGTCTTCTTCGAGATGCATCCGCTGAATATGGATTGTCATCGGCTTCCACTCGGTCGCCCGCCCGTGGTCGTCACGCTCGGAGGTCATTATCGTCAGATGTCCGTTGGCCGAAAACGGCTTGTCGTATTGCGATATCTGATAACCTTTTGGCAGATCGGGATAGAAATAATTCTTGCGGGCAAAAATTGAGGTTTCCTGAATCTCGAGACCAAGCGACAAGGCGGCCCGCGCCGCGAGATCGACGACCCGCCGATTCAAAACCGGCAACGCACCCGGCAACCCGAGACACACCGGACAAGTATTCGCATTCGGCTCGCCGCCCGTCTTAACCGCGCAAGCGCAAAAGATCTTCGTCGCCGTCGCCAACTGCGCGTGAATCTCCATTCCAATTACCGCTTCCCAACCGTGTTTCATAACTACTCTCTATCGGCGTTAGCCAATCGCCATCTCAACTAGCCCACACCCACGCAGGTCAGTAGGTGTCGTTTCCAGGTGACTTGCAGGTAATGGGTGACGCATCGGCTGACGCCGCCGCTACTGACCCGTTCCTACCGACTTCGCCTTACTCGAAACATCGGTCGCGGTTTCGTAGTCGGCCCGGTCGGCCAAAACTGTCCGCCGGCAAAATATCCCGGCTGCGCGTAACCCGTGCGCCCGCGCCGACGCTGCGGAAACCCGTATGTGTAAAAATACGATGGCTGATAGTATCGCGGTTCAAGGGCGGCTCGGTCATAGGTGTACGCCGACGCGGCCAGGCGTTCATTGGTCTGACGCTCGGCGTCAATCCGCTCGCTTTCGAGCCTTTCGGCCCGTAGCTTTGCCGACAATTCCTCGGTCTCTTTAAAACTCTGCACGCGCCGCCGGTCGATCTCTTCGGGCGAAGGCAGGCCGAGCCGCTCGTAATTTTCACGATATTCGCGCTCGTTATTGAGACGCGCTTCACGATATTTTTCCAGATCGGCATTCGTGACCGTCCGCGACTGGGCGGCGGCGAAAACAGCCAAAACAAGAATGATACAAAAAGCAAACAACGATCTTTGTTTCATAATGTGGTACCTCGATAAATTGATTTTACCACGATATTCGAGCCTATCAACAATAAGAAAGATTGCCCGCGAAATACGCCAAGTGTCAGTAGCCTGCACGGAAGTAAGGGTCGCTTCGCCGCCAACAGACGTAAACATGTGCGCCCGACTGGCCACCAAGTCTTTCGCGTATTCCGCAGGCAAAATAATCTTAAAATCCAAAACTCAACCCAATCCGCCCCGTCGCTCCCGCCGTGCGAAACCCATTCTCGAAGTACTCCTGATCGAATACATTCTCGATGGTCCCGAATATACGAAGAGTTTTCGTATCATTCCTAAATCCGAACGTATAACCAGCCGTCAGATCGCCTTTGCGGTTGCCCTTAAAACGGTAAACGTATGTTCGAAAAGTAAAGGCGTTGGTGTCGAAGATCGGCGCGAGATAGTTGCTTGTCGCCAGAAAATCAAAATTGACCCAAAACCGTTTGTAACGCTGCGTCGCGACGAAGGTAAATTGGTGTTCGGGAACGCCGAGCGTCGTCAAAATGCCGCTGCCGGAAACCTGCGGAGTTCGCTGTTTGCTGTCGGTAAAGGTGTAGGACGCAAAAATGTCGGTCGAGGAAGTGGCCTTGACACGAGCGCTAAATTCCAACCCGCGCGCCGTTCCGCCTTTTTGGTTTTCGTAACCGCCAAACGGCCGGGGCGTCAAGCCAATATTAGGTACGACGTTTCCAAAACCGATGATGTCGTTGAGCCTCGTGTAAAAGTATGTCGCTGCGAGCCGAACGCGATCTTTGGCAAGATTCTGCTCAACACCGGCATCAAACGCGATCGTCTTCTCCGGTTTCAAAAACGGATCACCGAGGGCCACAAATCCCGGAGTACCGAATGTCGAAAAGAAAGTCCCGAACCTCTCGAACAAAGACGGCACACGAAATCCATTGCCGACATGAGCTCGAAGTTTCGTTCCCGAACCGCGAAAAAAATAAGAGGCGGCGCCATCGAATGTATAAGCCGTCGGCGGGCTGTCTAGTTTCAAAGAACCGTAAAGCGCATTGGCCAAACTAAATTCCGGCCGGTCGAGAGTAAATCTCTGCACCCGCATACTACCGGCGATTTGAAGTCGTCCGCCGGACAAACTGACGAGATCCTGAACATAAAATGCGTTGCTCTTCTGCCCGGCCCGGGTGAAGAAATTACCGGTCCCCGACGGAGTGATACCATCATTGCCATATTTTTCGCTCTCGAATTCATAACCGGCCGTGATTTGATTTTTTTGGTTAGCTGTCCAATTGAGATGCGCGTTTCCGGTATGAATAGTGCCGTCAAACAAACTCACCGAGGCGCTTTGAAAGCCGATGCCGCGGATGCCGTTGTCGTTGATCCGCTCGGTTTTCAAACCTTGATAGTAGCCGCCGATCACGAAGGTGCGGCTGATGACATGATTCACCGTAAACTGTCCGCTAAAGAATCTCGAATCCTGCCGATTGTCTGGATCGTTTTTGTCCGGCACAAACGTCAGATTCGGGACCGCGTTAATTATCGTCGAATTGGCTGACGGCAGCGTCCCGGCGGTATCCGGGCTGGAATTCAAACGCACATCCGCATCGGAAAAAAATATGCGGACGGAAATGCTCGTTTTGGAAAACGGATTGGCATCGATGCGCATTTGGAAATTTGTGTTGTGTGCGTCGTCGTCACCGTCAATCCCTTTTGTATACGCCGTCCGCGACACGCCCGCGTTTATACCAAACTTCCCGCTCTCAATACCGTGCGAAATGTTGCCGCGAAAGCGTCCGAGCCCGAGACCGCCAATTGCCCCGCCTATCTGTCCATGTGTTCCTTTCTTTGCCTCGGGCGTCTGAAAATCGACAGTTCCACCGACGGCATTTGTCCCATAGAGCGATGATCCCGACCCACGCAAAACCTCAATCTTGCTGACGCTGGTCAAAGTAAAATCGCTCAAAAACGACGACGCGTCGCCCGTGATCGCCGACGCATCGCGAAACCGAATACCATCGATCAAAATCGCCGTATCCTGATTTCGCAGACCGCGCGTTTTGATCGTCGCGACCCGCCCAAATCCGCCCAATTGCTGCACCCGAAAACCCGGAACCGACCGTAAACTTTCAATTAAAGAAAAATCCGCCCGGTCGCGCATTTCCTGGCCATCGATGACATCTACGGTTTTTGAAACCTTATCAAGGGATTGAGCCGTCGCGGCGGAAATAAAAACCTGAGGTATATCGGGCAGAGCAAGCCACTGATGCGAACCGCAATCGCGCGGAACGACAATGTTCTGTTCTTTCAGATCGCCGTCCGCCAAAACCAGCGGGTCTTTATCAAAAAAATAATAGTTCGCTCCGCCCACTTTCCTTACGATCCGAACAAGGTATTTGCCGGCGGAAACCCTATCAAACCGATAGAATCCTTTTTCGTCAGTTGCAACCGTCACGTTTATCCGGCCGTCGGGAACCGACGTGATCTGAACCCAGGAATCGGCCTCCGGTTTCTCGCAACTCATTACCTGCCCCGTCAGCGACGCCCCTTGCTGTGCAAACAAACACGCCGCAAAAATAAATTTCAAAACTAAAATTTGTACTAATCTCATAACTCTCCTTTTCTGCCCATCGCAGAATGGTTCAAATCCCGGACAAACGCGCAAAGTTCCTGGCTTGGGATAAGAGTTACGCGTTTACGCGCTCTAACGCCTAAGGCGTTACTCTTACCGTTCACAGTTGCGTGGGCAGCGCCGGTTTCGCACCGGCTTCCTTC
>JANPCJ010000141.1:0-4755 GCA_031430895.1 Chloracidobacterium sp.
TCCGTAACCGCGTTGCCACTCAAGGGCTTTCGGTTGGACTTCGTGATTTATGTAGTAGGAACTCGAACCTTTTAATTTTCCTATCCAATCTGAAACGAGAATATTTGGCTGTAAGCTAGCCGCGATGTGAATATGGGTTTCGATGCCGCCGATCGCGTGAAGGCGTGCTCCGGGCGTTTCGAGGATTTTATGAGTTAGATAGTGATAAAGACGATCTTCGATTCGCTCATTTATCATCGGCAGACTGGTTTTGGTGTGCCAAGTGATGTGAAAATTTATCTCTGAATATACGCTGTTCGACATTTTGCTAAAGCCGCTGAAAAGGACGTTAAAACGCCCTAAGAATTATCCGTTCGACCTAAACCACGTGCTAAAGCGACGTGGCTAATTGCCCTTCGGGGAAGCCTCGTGAACGAGGCATTTCTAAGATAGAGAAATGACGCTAAATCAGCTTCATGATATATTTAGGCAAATTAAAAAACAACTCTTTCATGTCGGATAACAAACACAAAAATTACGAAATATTAAATTTGATCGGATACGGTTTGGCTAAATTTAATATGGAGTTTGTCCATGAGCTGGGTTTTAAGACAAAGCTGGCGTTTTTTGAGAGCATAGTGGAAAGCGGTGTTGCTGAAACGGTTGGCACGGTAAAGAATCGACAGGATTTGTTCGATCCTTTCTTTGATAATGACAGAAAGGGTTGGTGGCAAAAAAGGCGATGCGTATTTGCATCGCAAGAAATTCATTGATTCCCTCTTTGGCGAATACGACGCCAAAACTTTTGCTACTTTGGTTAAGCTCTACATCGAAACTAACTTTGATTTTTCTGTTTTGAAACCAAGTCTCGCAAGCCCAATCGTCAAGAGTAAATTTAAACAACTTCAAATAACCGGACGTGAGGCAGAATTATATTTTGTTGATAATTTTAGTGACATTGATGTTTTCTCCGGTGGATCGCTTGAGGATGCTCGACTATTCGGAGATGGCTATGATTTTCAGATTCAAATAGATTCACGATTCGTGTTAGCCGAAGTCAAAGGACTTCGCTCATCGTACGGAAGCATAAGGGCCTTGCCGCCTCGCACTAGGTTTCCACCACAAAAATATCGACAATGCTAAAAGCCAGCATACGCCGGATGCGATGACCAGCGGAACGAGCTGTTTGTAATGGGCGGCGAGAGCGGCCTCGATCGTCGCGGACAAGATCCAGAGCTGCGCGATGTTTATCATTACGAGCAAAACCAGTCGTGCCTGCCAGATCGCCGTGCGGCCTCCGGTTTGGATATTTCGGGATGCCGTCTGATTTTTCGCATTAGATGGCCTCATTTCTCGTTCGTTAAGCTGATTCATGCTCACCACCTGTTACTTTGCCGACAGCCCAAATCTCGCCGCCGTCACGAATCTCGATTTGTATCAGATCGAGCGGCCGCGGTGGCGGCCCGTAAAGAACATTGCCCGTATGCACATCAAAACCGCCTTCATGACACGGGCACTCGATCCGGTCGTTCGACTTTGAATAATAGACCGGACAGGTCAGATGTGTACACTTCTGTTCGTATGCATAATACCCGCCATCCGCCGCTCGTATCAGGATCGCCGTGTCGTTCTCATTCGGGTAGTGAAAATTAAGGGCGTTGCCGGGCGCAAGGGTTTCGGCTCCCTCAATCCTCATCGGCGAGAAACTCCTTGGAAAGCTCGCATTGTATGCCAACTTCCCCGCAAATCCGGCTGAGCCAAGAAATAAGGCCGACGATGTCAGAAACAGAAAATTGCAGAACTCGCGCCGGGTTACCTGTGATTCTTCGTCGCGTTCGTACGGAAACTCCGCTTGATACCCTCCCGTGGCGACACGCACAGTGTTTTCGCCGGATATTTCGTTCGCCGCTTCGCGATCGGCGGCCAAAACGCCTTCCACCGTTTTTTCGTTCAAATAGTTAGAATTCATTGCTTTTGTCCGATTCCTCTACTTGTGTATCGATCCATGATCCTTCCGTCGCCTGCTGTCCGGGTTCAACCGCGACGCGTCCCTCGAAAACGCCGCAGCCGTCCACTTTAACTTCGTCCGCATCGGTTGGAAGCATCAAATAAACTTTGGTCTCGACATGCTGATTTCCAAACACATGAGCATTGACCGGCTTTGTGCGGCGAAGCGGAACGATCTGTTCGTAGGTCCCAAAAGCAATAGCTCCGGTCGGACAAACGCTCGCGCACATAGGCACCAAACCTTCGGATGTGCGGTCGTAGCACATGTCGCATTTCATCTGTAAATGCATTGCCGAATTATATTTGGGGACACCGAACGGGCACGCATTTACGCAGTTGCGGCAATCAAGGCAGCGGGGCTTTAATGCGGACATTACGACGCCGTCCTCGTTCTGCTTGATCGCATCTGCCGGGCAGACAAGCGCGCAGGTCGGTTCGGTGCAGTGCATGCAAACGGTCGGCATCGTCGAGGTAGTTTCAGCCCGGTCGATGTAATCGACAAATATCATTGAATAGCCCTTATGCGTATCGCATTCGCGGCACGCCGAGACGCACGCGCGGCAGCCGATACAGCGTTGCGGGTCAATAAACATTGTCTCTTTCATAATTTTATTTGAATCTAGTATCAATATCTAGTATTATAAACGTGATGAAAAATAAACACCGGAAAACTCTGGCACTGATTTTTGCCAGGCCTGTTTCGGGCAATATCCGGTGGAGTGATATTGAATCGCTTTTCAACAATTTGGGCGCTGAAATTACGGAAGCCGAAGGTTCGCGCGTCCGAGTTTTCCTGTTCGGCGAAATTCGAGTTTTCCACCGTCCGCACCCAAGTCCGGCGACCGACAAAGGAGCGGTTGAATCAATCAGAAAATGGCTTGACGAAAACGGAGTAGTAAAATGAAAAATGTTATGAAATTTGGCGATTACAGCGCTATTATTAGTTTTGATCCCGAAATTCAAATGTTTCGCGGCGAGTTTAACGGTTTGAACGGCGGCGCGGATTTTTACGCGGACAGTATTGAGAATTTGAGAAAAGAAGGCGAAATTAGTTTGCGCGTCTTTCTTGATTTTGCCAAAGAAAAAAACATTTCGCCGACAAAGCAATATTCGGGAAAACTCGTTTTGCGTCTGAAACCTAAAATTCATCAAAAATATTCGCTCCTCGCCTCCGCGAAAAATATGAGCCTTAACCAGTTACTGAACGAAACACTCGAAAAAGCCAGATAACTTTTTCGCTATTTTCCTCTCTGTACTTCACTAAGCGATGTTCCCTTGCGGCCCTTGCCGAGAATCGGCAGTTCGCGCGAATGAATTTTCTCGATCCGTGCGGCGCAGGCCTTATATTCCGGGATCTTCGACGTCGGATCAAGTTTCGGATTCGTCAATTGATTAACGGCAAGCTGTTCGCCCCAGTGATACGGGATAAATATTGTATCGGGCCGAATCGTTCGCACGACCAGCGCCGGGAAAATGCCTTCGCCGCGCCGGGAAATTACCTTTACCCGCTCGCCGTCGTTCACTTTCATTTTCATCGCGGTTTCCGGGTGGATCTCGACATAGGGTTCAGGACATTGCTGGACTAAAAATCCGATCCGTCTTGTTTGATTACCTGACAAGTATTGGTAAACCACCCGGCCGCTTGTCAAAATCAGGGGATAATCTTCATCCGGCTTTTCGTCCGCCCCGAAGTATTCGATCGGATGAAATTTTGCCTTCTTGTCCGGATGATAAAACTTCTTATCGTTAAATAGCCGGGGCGTTCCGGTATGTTCCTCGGTCGGGCACGGCCAGAAGACGCCGTTCTGCTTATCGATCTTTTCGTAGGTTATGCCAAAATAGTCGGCCTTGCCGCCTTTCGACGCACGGCGCATTTCATCGAAGATCTCGCGCGAACTGTTAAAGTGAAAATATTTTTCGCGGCCCATCCGCCGTCCGATCTCGTTGATGATCCACCAATCCTCTTTTGCCTCGCCGGGCGGATCGATGGCTTTGTTGATCTTTACCACCCGGCCCTCGGCGCTCGCCGTAACACCTTCGTCCTCGGACCATGTCGTGCCCGGTAAAACGACATCAGCGTAACGCGATGACTCACTCATAAAGAAATCTATATTCACATTGAATTCAAGTCCTTCGAGCGACCGGCGGATATTATTTATGTCCGGCAAGCTGACCATTCCGTTGTTGCAGATCGAAAGAAACGCCTTGATTTCGCCCTCGCGCATTTTGTCGAACATCTCGACAACCGACACACCCGCCTGCGGTAGTTCTTCTTCCGGCAGGCCCCAGAAATCACAGATATATTTGCGGTGTTCAGGATCATTTATCGACCGCTGGCCCGGAAGCTGGTCCGCCTTCTGGCCATGCTCGCGGCCGCCCTGGCCGTTTCCCTGGCCGGTAATTGTTCCGTAACCACGTCCCGGATCGCCGATCTTGCCGGTCGCAAGGACGATATTGATATACGAAAGTACGTTATCGACGCCGTTGCTGTGATGCTCGATGCCGCGGGCATGCATTATCATCCCAGTCTTTGCCCGGCCGTAAAGCAACCCGGCCTGTTCGATCTTTGCCGCCGGCACGCCCGATATTTGAGAGGCGATGTCCGGTGTAAATTTTTCCACAGCGGCCCGCGTTTCTTCCCATCCATTTGTCTTTGAGCGAATAAACTCTTCGTCGATCAATCCCTCGCGGACAATGACATTGAGCATTCCGTTCGCGACGGCCACATCCGTGCCCGGCTTCAACTGAAGATGAAGGTCGCCCTGGCGC
>JANPCJ010000142.1:0-3627 GCA_031430895.1 Chloracidobacterium sp.
ATTCAATTTTGTTTAGTGGGGCTTTTGCGGTAACTTAGTCTGAAGTTCCACGCACACCATATGCTCGTATCGATAATTATCATTCTGCTTTTAGCCTTTTCGGGGCTTGCGTTGACTTATGTTTTGGTCGAGGACGAGCCGTTGATGTGGCGGCTGGCGGCTGGGAGCATTATCGGTTGGACGACGTTTGGGCTGGTGGCGTTTGTCGTCGCGTGTTTGGTTGGGTTTTCTCCGGTGACGATAATAGCGTCGCTTGTCGTTACTTTGCTGATGCTGCTGCTATTGCGGCGGCCGGATATAAGCAAACGATTTTTGCACGACTGGGCAAAGGCGAAAGGGACATTGTCGGGAGCGAGCCTGAAGAAATCGCGGCGGTTTGCTTATTACGCGTTCTTTTTTCTGGTCTTTCTACTGTTTTTCGGGCAGGCGGTTTATCAGACGAACGACGGGATCTACACCGGGGCGTCGCAGAATCTCGGCGATCTGCCGTTTCATCTCGGTGCGATATTCAGCTTTACCGATGGCAATAATTTTCCGCCGCAGAATCCGTCGTGGGCCGGAGCGAAGTTTTCGTACCCGTTTATGTCCGATTTCCTCGCCGCCTGCATGGTCAAGCTCGGCGCCGGGTTTGTCGAAGCCATGTTTGCACAGAATCTGGCATGGGCCTTTGCACTGCTGGTGATTTTGGAACGGTTTGTCTTGTGGCTCACAAACAACAAGCTCGCCGGCCGCATCGCACCCGCTTTACTGTTCTTTAGCGGCGGGCTTGGATTTCTGTGGTTCTTTAAGGACTCGACGGAAATTACGAAAGGGCTGACGGATTTTCTCTGGCATCTGCCGCGCGACTACACCATCGGCGACCAGTTCCGTTGGGGCAATTCGATGCTCGTGCTGTTTATTACTCAGCGCGGTTTACTGCTCGGAATGCCGCTGACGCTGCTCGTGCTTGGATTTTTGTGGAAGATTTTTCAAGGTTCTGAGTTCCGCCTTCAGGCGGCTTCTTCGACGGCCGGGGACAGGCCGCCCAAAGGCGGGACTCAGAACGCATTTCTCATCGGTCTCGTCGCCGGAACGCTGCCGTTGATTCATGTTCATAGCCTGTTCGTTCTCTTTGTTGTCACGGCGTTTCTGTTTATTATTCGGCCTGAGAAATGGCGCGAGTGGGTTGCCTTTGGGGTCGGCACGGCCCTCGTCTCGGTGCCCGAGCTGATCTGGACGATGACAGGCAGCGCGACCGATTCGTCAAAATTTTTTGGCTGGCATTTCGGATGGGACAAGCGCGACGAAAATATCTTTTGGTTTTGGCTGAAGAATACCGGCATTTTTATTCCGGTGTTGATTGCCGCGGTCTGCCTAGTTCTTTCAACGCGGAGACGCGGAGACGCCGAGAACGCAGACGCGGCGACACCGGAACGCAAAGACGCGGCGAAAAAGCGTGGCTCCGTGGATCATGTCCCTGCGTCCCCGCGTCACGCCCTCACGCTCGTGCTCTTCCTCGTCCCGTTCATTTTTCTATTCCTGCTTTCGAACGTCGCAAAACTGGCTCCCTGGGAATGGGACAATATTAAGATATTGATATATTGGTTTGCGGGCTCGATACCGCTGGTCGCGTTGGCGATAGCCTGGGCGTGGCAGAAGAAGGGCGTTTGGAAAATAGCGGCGGGCGTTTGTTTTATCGCGCTTATTTTTTCGGGGGCGCTCGATGTCTGGCGAACGGCGTCGGGACATACGAAAATGAGAATCTTTGACGCCGATTCGATATTGATCGCCGAGCAGATCAAGAAAAAGACGGCACCCAATGCGCTGTTTCTAAACGCGCCGACATACAATTCCGCCGTCGTTCTCTCCGGCCGACCTTCGCTGATGCGCTACAGTGGGCATCTCGTGTCCTACGGTATCGACTACGGACCGAGAGAGGCCGATGTAAAACGAATTTACGAGGGCGGCGGTGTTGCTGGGATTAATCTTGAAAAATACAATGTCGAATATGCTCTTCTTTCGGCCGAAGAGAGAAACTCCCTAAAGGCAAACGAAGAGTTTTTCAAAAAATATCCGGTAATTGCGGAGGTAGGCGCGTATCGCGTCTACAAAATAAAATAGCGTTCAGTGGATCAGGTTGAGTCTTTTCGCGCGAATTTCTTCTTTCTGTACTTTGTGTCCTCGCTTTGTGCCCTTTGTGTTTAGCGGCTTCAAATCCGTTCTCACAAAGGACACAAAGCGAGGACACAAAGTACACAAAGAAATCCACTGCTAAAAAGACCCGAGAGATGGCAAAGAAAAATAAATCCAACAAACGGCCGGTCTTAAAACCGGCTCCCGTCGCAAACGTTGTTGCCGAGGAGAAAATAATTACCCCGGGAGAAGGGGTTTCCGCGCCGAACGCGGGCACCGACTATTTCTGGCTCGGCTCTTCGGCTTTCATCGTCGTAATTGCGACATTATTAAGATTCGTCGCGCTCGGGCTCAAACCGTTTCATCATGACGAAGGCGTCAACGGATGGTTTCTCAAGACGCTGTTTACCGACGGCGTTTACAAATACGACCCGGCCAACTACCACGGCCCGACGCTCTATTACATCTCGCTCGCCTTTGCCAAAATGTTTGGCCTCGAAACGATACCGGTGCGCGCCAGCATGGCGATATTTGGTGTGCTGTCGGTCGTGCTGGTTTTGTTTTTGAGAAGGTATATCGGAACATTCGGCAGCCTGCTCGGCGCTCTTTTCGTTGCTCTCTCGCCCGGCATGGTCTATATCTCACGGTACTTTATCCACGAGATTTTGTTTGTGTTCCTGAGTCTCGCGGTAGTCGTCTCGATCCTGTTTTTTATCGAAAAGCGGAAGGCCGGGCCGTTTGCCATCGGCTGGATGGCATTGCTTCTCGGAATTTGCTTTCTGCCATCGTCCTTGACGCTTGCCTCGTATCTCGGCGGTGAGAATATGGGCGCGCTGTGGGCGTTTCGAATGGCGTTTTTTGTTTTCGAGGCGGCGCTGGTCTATTACCTGATGCGGATGCTGCTCGCCTGGGACGAAGGAAGGCCGATCTATCTATTGCTCGCGTCGGCATCGGTCGCCTTACAATTCGCGACAAAGGAAACAGCGTTTATCACGCTCGGCACGATGATAATCGCCTGCGTCACCATTTGGGTATGGCGCGGCTTTCTCGCGAGTACGTTGTATAGAGTGAACTGGTTTGGTATCGTGATGGCCGTTCATGCCGTAGCCCTAGCCGCCGCTCTGTACTACCGCGAGACCTTTGCTGACGGATACAAATGGCTGTTCGATAATTTTCTCGGCACAAGCCGACCGCACGAACTGTTTGTATTCCTTTCGATCGTGTTCTTGCTGTTCGCTTCGCTTGTCGCGTGGATACTTTTTGTTATCGAACTGCGAAAGGCAAATGAAAGCGCACTCGTCGAACCAATCGAACCGGTGTGGGGCAATTTCCGTCAGGCCCTCGGTTCAAAAAATGACCTGATCGTAATTCTTTCGGCCACCGCTGTCGTTTTCATATTTGTCATCGTCCTCTTTTTCTCGTCATTTTTCACCTACGCCGAGGGTTTGCTCAAAGCCTTCGAGGCATACGCCATTTGGACCAAGACGGGCAACAAAGACCATACTCAAAACGGCA
>JANPCJ010000143.1:0-42093 GCA_031430895.1 Chloracidobacterium sp.
CCGCAACCATATTCTGAGTTTTTGCTTATTCATACTGGAAAGCCACGTGAATTTTCTTTCAATTGAAATTGAAAACTATTTTCAATTAGGTTAGAATCTGTTGGGATAGGAGAGAGATCGAGAGGATAGGGGATATAGACATGACATTGACAAATCTACCGGTCGGCCGCGACGCACGAGTTACGGCGGTTAACGGCAGCGGCCCGATTACGCGGCGTTTGATGGAAATGGGCGTTATTCCCGGCGTTGCCGTTCAGGTAGTTAAAACGGCGCCGTTCGGCGACCCAATAGAGATTCGCGTTCGCGGGTACAGCCTGGCGATGAGGAAGAACGAAGCCGATTCGATCGAAGTCACTCTCTAGACGCTCGTTTCCCTTGTCGTTTGACTTGGGGCGTTTCTACTTATGAATGAGCGAAAACGAACATAAACACCAGATAACTATCGCTCTTGCCGGCAATCCGAATGCCGGCAAGACGACCCTTTTTAACTCCCTCACCGGTCTCAAACAAAAAGTAGCAAATTATCCCGGCGTAACGGTCGAGCGCAAGGAAGGGCCGTGGGCTGTAAACGGCCATGTCGCAAATCTCATCGACCTTCCCGGTCTTTACAGCCTCGACGCGACATCGCTTGACGAACAGATCGCCAGCGATATTATTCGCGGCGAGCAAAAGGATGTGCCGAAACCCGATGCAATAGTCGCGGTCGTCGACGCCACCAATCTCGAACGCAATCTGTATCTGGTCATGCAGATGTTCGAATTCGGTGTGCCCGTCGTCATCGCGCTGACGATGATCGATGTTTTTGAAAAACAAAAACACGAGATCGACATCGAAATGCTTGCGGTGCGTCTGAAAACGCCGGTCGTTGCCGTCAACGCTAAAACCGGCCGGGGAAAAGGTGAACTCGCGGAGAAGGTTGCGGAGGTCCTGCATTCGACGCCGGTCGTTCCCTATGAGTTTGATGAAGCCGCCGAAAACTCTGGCCCGCACGGCAAGATATTTGCGAGATACAATTTCATTTCTGATGTAGTTCAGGACTCGGTCTGGCACAGCGATCAGAAACAGCATTTGCTGTCGGAAAAGATCGACCGCGTACTCACACATCGATTCTTCGGGCTTGTCATCCTGGTCGCTATACTTCTGCTTGTCTTTCAGACGATCTTTTCATGGGCGAGTCTGCCGATGGATTTGCTTGAACAGGGTTTTGGAGCGCTCGGCGATCTCGTCCGGACGCAGATGCCGCCGGGCATTTTGGCCGATCTTTTGGCCGACGGAATCATCGCGGGCGTCGGCGGCGTCGTGGTTTTTCTGCCGCAGATCCTGCTCCTGTTCTTCTTTATCTCGCTTCTCGAAGACAGCGGCTACATGGCGCGGGCGGCGTTTTTGCTCGACAAGCTGATGAGCCGCGTCGGGCTCCATGGCAAGGCTTTTTTGCCAATGATCAGCAGCTTTGCCTGCGCGATTCCGGGCATTATGGCGACGCGGACAATCGAGAGCCGCCGCGACCGGTTTGCGACGATAATGATCGCGCCGTTTATGAGTTGCTCGGCCCGCTTGCCGGTTTACACGCTGATGATCGCGGCGTTTTTTGCCGGACAGACCGTCTTTGGATTTATTTCGTTAGGCGCCGTTTTGATGCTGGCAATGTATGCGCTTGGCATCGTCGTTGCGATTGGCGCCGCGTTTGTCCTCAAGCGAACAATCTTAAAGGCTCCGCCACCGGCGTTCTTAATGGAGTTGCCCCCATATCGTATGCCGAACTTGCGCACGGTCTTTCAGAATATGCTGACGCGCGCATGGCTTTTTCTAAAACGCGCCGGTACGGTCATTCTGGCAATCTCGATCATCTTGTGGGCGCTGATGTATTTTCCGAGAAGCGTTCAGCAGTCAGCGGTCAGTCAGCAGTCAGAACCGCCTGCGGGAGCGGGTGGTTTAACGCAGCAGTCGCAGGACACAGAAAGCGGCACGATCTCCAATATTCAACCACTCGCTACCGCAGGTGGTTCTGACAGCGAACAGCTAAAAAACAGTTTCGCCGGAAAGCTTGGCCATGTAATCGAGCCTGCGATCGAGCCGCTCGGATTTGACTGGAAGATCGGCGTCGCGTTGATCGCGAGCTTTGCGGCCCGCGAGGTTCTGGTTTCGACGCTGAGCATCATTTACAATGTCGGCAAGGACGAGAATGAGCAATCTGAAACGCTGATCGCGGCGGTTCGCAACGCCAAGCGAGACGACGGCCGCCCGGCATGGACGCCGCTGACGGCCCTGACGCTCATGGTATTCTTTGTGCTGGCCATGCAATGCATGTCCACGGTCGCGATTGTCCGGCGCGAGACGAACTCGTGGTCGTGGCCGCTGTTTATGGTCGGTTATATGACGGTGCTGGCGTACATCGCCGCGTTTATAACCTATCAGGGAGGCAAGCTGCTGGGGTTTTAGCGTTGAGTTCCCGCTTTAGCGGGCCTCTTCGCCGTGGTTGGGCCGCCTGAAGCCGCGACTCAAAACAGTGACGCATGAATATTCAATACATAATCGTTATCGCAATTATCTTCGCGGCAGTTTTGTACGGCGGAATCTCGCTACTCAGGCGGTCGCGGTCGTTCTCGATGAAAAAAGACTGTGGCGGCGACTGCGGTTGCAATGGACAGGCCAAAAAATTAACCTCGTAGATTGAGCGAGAATCCGACATTCCTAACCCCCGGCGTGCGTTCGATGTTTATGTCAACGCTCGCTTTTTCTTTGGCGAACGTTTTTGTAAAACAGGTCGCCCATATCCCGGCGATGGAGACCGTCTTTTTCCGCTGCGCCATCGCGACCGCTTTTTGCCTTATTGGGCTGAGGCGCGCTAAGGCCGATCCTATCGGTTCGAATCACCTTTATTTGCTGCTTCGCGGACTTTTCGGCACGACGGCCTTGTTTTGCTTCTTTCTTACGCTCCAGCAGATGCCGCTTGCGTCGGCGATGACGATTCAGTATCTTTCGCCGATCTTTACGACCATAATCGCGATCTTTATGCTGAGCGAGAAGGTGAAGTTTGCCCAGTGGTTTTTTTACGCTCTCGCCTTTGCCGGTGTGCTCGTAATCGAACAGTTTGACGGGCGCATCTCACCGTTTTATCTCGGCCTGGGTATCTTCTCGGCCTTCTGCTCGGGAATGGCGTACAACCTCGTCCGCAGTCTACGGGGCAAGGAACATCCGTTGACGGTGGTGCTGCATTTTCAGCTCGTTGGCCTGGTCGTTGGGTTTGTCAGCCTTTTTTTCCAGTGGGAAACACCACAAGGTCTCGATTGGGTCTATTTGTTGCTGATCGGCGCGTTCTCGCAGCTCGGCCAGATCTTTCTGACAAACGCGCTCCAACGCGAACCCGTGGCGGGCGTCGCGATCATAAATTACACCGGTTTGATCTACGCGCTAATCGTTGGCTGGTTTGTATTCGGCGAGACGCAGGGAATAATATCATTGGCGGGAATGCTGCTCGTCGTGGTCGGCGTTTTGCTAAGTGTGCTGTATGGCCGCAGACACCGCGAAATCGAAAAGATCGAAGCGACCGCGGGGTAGTAGGGACTTTTAACGCAAAGGCGCAAAGGTGCAAAGACGCAAAGGGACGGATTTGAGACGATTTAGATATAAAAGTGATCTTCGCCGACCTTTGCATTTTTGCGTCTTTGCACCTTTGCGTCTTTGCGTTGAATTTCTTTTGGTTGACTATGTCCGACTTTAGAATCAGAGCCGCCACCCTAACGGTCAGCGACACGCGTCGGCCTGACAACGATCGGTCCGGCGAGCGGCTGGCCGAATTACTGCTTGGCGCCGGTGCCGAGATTGTCGAGCGTATAATCGTCACGGACGATCTCGAACACCTTCGCAATACGATTTACTCACTCGCCGAAAGGGAAGATATCAATCTGATCGTCACCACGGGCGGCACGGGTTTTGGGCCGCGTGACAATACGCCGGAGGCGACTCGGGCTGTGATCGAACGCGAAGCGCCCGGCATGGCCGAGGCGATGCGTCGCGAAACGGCCGTCAAAACGCCGATGGCGATGCTTTCACGCGGTATTTGCGGCATTCGCGGAAATACGCTCATCATCAATCTGCCCGGCTCGCCAAAGGGCGTCGAGGAATGTTTTGAGGTCATACGCCCGGTTTTAGGCCACGCGGTCGGACTGATCGCGGGAAACACGGCGCATTAGGTTCCCCGTGCTTTCCGTGTGATCCGTGGTTAGTTTTTCCGAAATTACCACGGAACGCACGGAAAAACGCGGATCGAGGCTCTGATTCACGGACACTTTCCTGCGAGGAAACATGACAATTCTCCCAGCCGTGGCGACATTCCTGAGAGAAAACACGACAATTCTCTCAGCCGTGCCGACGATCCTCAGAGAAAACACGACAATTCTCTCAGCCGTGCCGACAATCCTGAGAGAAAACACGACGATTCTCTCAGCCGTGCCAACAATCCTGAGAGGAAAGTCGCGTTTCCGTTTAACCCGGATTACGCGATAGGCCTTATTTTTACTTTTCTTCCTTTGCGTTCTTGGCGGCTTTGCGTGAAACAGTCTTTTTTTGGGTTGAAAACTCACGATTGCCGCGTAGCACCGGCAAAGCGGCGGGTGAGCCATTTGCTTTGGGCGAGGCCTTTGATTACGGATTCGGCCAGGAACGGGACGAACGCCGCGTGTCTCAGCAGCGAGCAGAAGCGAAGGCGTTTGTTAAAGGCGGAATCGTATTTGCGGCCATATTCGCGTTCGAGGGCAGCGAAGGAATACTGCGATCGTTCGACGGATAATTGAGCGGTGATGACGTCGGCGGCTATTCTGGCGCCTTCGAGGGCGAGGAGAATGCCGCTGCCGGTGAATGGATCAATGAATGCGGCCGCGTCGCCGACCGTCAATAAGCCGTCCGCCGGGGCCAGGGCGGCGCGGCCATAAGTCTCGATCGGTACGGCGAACCAATCGCCGTCGATACGGGCGTTTTCGAGTGATTCGCGGGCGTGTTCGTTTGCAAACACGACCTCTCGGATTATCCGCCTCGCATCGCCGCCGTGTTCCTTTGCCAGCGCCGCCGCGACGATGAAACACAGATTGAATTTGCCGTCCTCGACACGGTTGCAGCCGCCATAGCCGCCTCGGTAGGCATAGATTTCGCAGTCGCCATCGGGCACGGCAGCCGCGGTAAGATGCGTCTTAAACGCAACAAACGCGGCCCGCTTGCGTTTGTCCGTATTCTCAATCTGACGGGCCAGAATTCGCGCCCGTCCCGTAGCGTCGATGGTCAGCCGGGCACGGATTTTATATATCTGACGCGCCGCATCTCTTATTCGGACGCCGAACACGCGGCCATTTTCCAGCACCGGGCCAACCGCGCTTGTTTCTTCAAACACCTCGGCACCAGCCGTTCGCGCCCTTTTTATCAACAAGTCGTCCATCTTCGCACGGCTGAGTCCCAACGCGTTAGCACCGGAGCCAAACCATTCGCTCGGCACGGCGACGGAGCGGCCGTTGCGGGCGTAGAACACGGTGCGGCCAATTGCGACGCCCCCGGAGAACGTCATTTCATCAAGAATGTTTAGCTCGGCGAAATGGGCGAGGCATTCGGGCGAGATAAATTCGCCGCACAGCTTCTCGCGCGGAAAACGCTTCTGCTCGACCAGCACAACTCGAAGGCCATTTTGCGCAAGACGAATCGCCGCGCTCGACCCCGCCGGGCCGGCGCCTACAATTGCGATGTCATATTCGCCTTTATTTTTCATTACCTCTAATCAGACTTCTAAGAGCGGGTGCAGAGCAACCCTTCCTGACCTGCAAATGTGGTCGAGCGGTCTTCCCACCATTATGAACATTCAATGCGACATAAATAAAAGAACGTGGATCGGGATTGCAGTTCAGGAAGGGCGGCTCTGCCCCCGCTTCTTCGCTGCCGACAAGACCAGCCGGAAAGCCGCCCGGCGTTTGACCACGGCATCGCGAATGCCTGCCTTAGCGGCCAACTCGCGCAGCTCACGCGGCCGAAAGCTGCGTTTGATCGAGAGCGAGCCATCCTCAATGGTAAATCGCTGCAGCACGATCCGGCCAAATGTCTTGTAAAGATAATACGCCGCCGCGTGGCGGTGGAGGTCGATTACAATAAACTTTCGCCGCGCAACACGGCTCATCTCCTGAAGCAGCGTGACCGCCTGCTCATCCGACAGATGGTGAAGAAAGAGGGAACTGATAACGAAATCAAAGCTGTCGGCGGCGAATGGTAGGGCGAGAGCGTTGCATTGGACGGCGACGAGGTTAATCTCAGCGCGCCGGGCCGCGATTGACGACGCGGCGGCGGCGTTCAGTTCGGCGCCAACAAGAAACGGCGCTTTTGCATTTGACGCCCGACCCGCCGCGTAAAGCAGTTCACCCGACCCGGCGCCGACGTCAAGTATCGAAATCTTCTCATCGCGGACGTCGTCCAATTCATCGCGGAGCTCGAGGCGCAACGCCCGTGTGTCGCCAAGGAACCGATTTATCTGCCGCATTTCTCGCTGCCAACGGGCGTATTCGGCGGGTGTGTACTCGCCGGTGTCGAGGCGTTCGAGGCGATGGCTGCGATATTTGAAACTGGTAAACATAGTCAGAACCGGGAGCTGTAGCGACTGGGTCGCCGGCGAAGAACCCAGTCGCTACCGCTCCCGGTTCTGACCTGTCGAGGCGACTCTCTCCAAAACTAACGCGCTGTTCTTCGAGCCAAAACCGATGCAGTTGCACAACGCGACATCGACAACGCCATCTCGGGCTTCGTTCGGAACATAATCCAGATCGCATTCGGGATCGGGTTCATCGAGGTTAATTGTCGGAGGAATTTTTCCGGTCGTCATCGCGCACAGTGCGGCCCCGAGACCGGCCGCTCCGCTCGCGCCTTGCGGATGGCCGACCTGGGATTTTGTCGCGGACATTGGGATTTTGTAGGCGTGATCGCCGAGCGAGATTTTGACGGCGTTGGTTTCGATCTTGTCGTTCAAAACGGTCGAGGTGCCGTGCAGGTTTACATAATCGACATCGGAGGCCTGTTTACCCGCGTCCGCGAGCGCGAGCGACATCGCGCGTGCGGGCTCGGTGCCGGTGTCTTCGAGACGGACGCGGTGGTAAGCGTCACAAGTCGAGGCGTAGCCCGCGATCTCGGCGTATATTTTCGCACCGCGCGTCACTGCTTTTTCGTAATCTTCGAGGATGTACATCCACGACCCTTCCGCGACGACCATGCCGGAACGGTCTTTTGAAAAAGGCCGCGAAGCGCGATGCGGCTCGTCGTTCCAGGCAGTCGTCAGAACACGCATGACATTAAATCCCGCGAGTATTCCCGGTGCCAGCGGTGCATCCACTCCGCCCGCGATCATAATGTCCTGTCTGCCGCTGGCGATATGCCGTGCGGCGTAAAAAATGGCGTCTGTCGAGCTGGTACAGCCCGTCGAGACGACGTGCGACAAACCGCGAAGGCCGAACGCCATCGAAAGCTCGGAGGAGAGACCTCCGTGCGTGGATGAAGGGATAACATAAACGCTCGCCTGTGTTTCAGGCCCGATGTACCAGTACGAATACTGCTTCTCGGTGAACGCTAAACCACCGCCGCCCGTGCCGATCTCGACGCCGAAAGCACGTTTTTCATCGAGCGTGAGGTTTTCGGTCTCAATCCCGGCATCGGTTAGGGCTTCACGGGCCGCGGCAAGAGCGAGCGGCACGGTGCGGGCGACGTGCTTGCGGTCTTTCGGATTGAGCTGAGCTTCCCAATCGAAATCTTCGACAAAAGCGGCGATCTTTACCGGCAATCTAGACACGTCAAACGCCTCGATCCTCTTCGTCCCGCTCGCGCCGTTGGCGAGCCCATGCCAAAACGCCTCGCGCCCGATACCGATCGGCGTCACGCATCCCATTCCGGTTATCACGACACGCCGAGGCGGTGAAAGAGCCTGCATAAATAGACAATCCTTTGGATTTTAGGATAACATTCCGACCTCAAAAGGCAGAACCACCTGCGGTAGCGGGTGGTTGAACCTCTTAACGATGGACGCTCGCAATGGCCGCGTACACAACCACCGCAGGTGGTTCTAGGCATGATGGTCGCGGGGAAGTCCTATATCGCGTCTAAACTGCATTCCATTAAAGCTAATCCTATCGACGGCCGCGTATGCGGTACCTAGAGCTGAATTGATGTCTTCTCCAGTTGCAGTCACGCCGAGGACACGGCCACCCGCCGTCACATAAAGGGATGAAACCCCAGTGTCAGGCCCTCGTTCGGGCGAAACAGTTCCGGCGTGAAACACTTCCACATTTGAGATAACTTTCACGTCGTCCAGCCCATGAATCACCTCGCCGGTTTCCGGCTTAACCGGATAGCCCTTTGCAGCAAGGACGACGCACGCGGAGCTTCCCGAGCGCCATTCTATTGACAGATGAGACAATGTGCCGTTTAACATCGCGTCGCAAATATCGACGAGATCAGTTCCGAGCCGGACAAGTATCGCCTGTGTTTCCGGGTCGCCAAATCGTACGTTGTATTCGAGCAGCATCGGCGTTCGGCTGGTGTCGGTAGCCAGATCGCTGACCCGATCAACCATCATCAGACCGAGAAAGAGTATTCCACGAAAGGGGAACCCTTCGCGGACGCAGCCGCGGAGCGTCGGGCGGATGATCGTTTCGGTAATTATGTCTAATTCTTGGGCAGTGAGCAGCGAGGCGTCGGTGATCGCACCCATGCCGCCGGTGTTTGGGCCGGTGTCGCCTTCGCCGATACGTTTGTGGTCGCGGGTTGGCGGCATCAGGGCGAAATCCTCGCCATCGGCGAACATCAGCAGCGAGACCTCTTTGCCGACAAGACATTCTTCGAGAACGATCTTATCCGCGGCCGCCGTGCCGACGAGCGCGGCCATTTCGTTGATGGCGGTGATGGCGTCGGCACGGTTGGCGGCCACGACGACGCCCTTGCCCGCCGCCAGGCCGTCGGCTTTGACGACGACAGGCACGTGAGCAGCGCCCAATTTGCCGCTGTCGAGTTCCATCACCGCAAAAAACGGCGAATGGGCGGTCGCAAACCTCGCCGTCGGGACTCCGTTGCGGGCCATAAAATCCTTGGCGAAAGATTTGCTCGCCTCAAGCTGGGCGGCTTTCATTTTCGGGCCGACGATACGCAGCCCGCGACGTTCGAATTCGTCAACGATACCGAGCGCAAGTGATATTTCGCCGCCGACAAATGTAAGATCAATTGCGTTTTCCGATGCAAAATTCGCCAGGGCGACGATGTCGTCAGGCTTGATCGGAATACACTCCGCAATCTCGGCTATCCCCGCGTTACCGTCGGCGCAGAGGAGCCGTGTTGCCCTGCCGCTTTTCGAAAAGCTGTGGCAGATCGCGTGCTCGCGTCCGCCTGAGCCGACCACCAGGATATTCATAATCTTAAACACGCGCCATCTCGCCTAAGGGCGCTCTTGACAGGCAAAACCGATAGTTGTAAGGTCAAAATCATCCCACTTGGATGATCGAGAGATTTTACACGCCAGCCTCAATCGTAAAATCTACTATATTCGCATCCATTGCCGAAGCGGCTGGCATCGACACGGAGGGTTTTGTTATGGCTGACAGCGATTTTGAGGGAATCCGGGAATCCGCATCAGCACAAACGCACGTGTCAGATGAATTCAACGATGTATTAATCCCCTGTATTGACTGTAGAGACGATTTCGTGTGGACGGTCGGGGAACAGATTTTTTTCCGTGACAAACACCTTCAGAATCCGCCAAAACGCTGCAAAGACTGCAAAAAAGCCAAGAATAAACGACTCGAAGCAATAGAGCTTACCCGTTTGACCGGTAAAAAACACCGTATCGAAGTACGAGCCGAATGCGCCAGATGCTCTGCCGTAACGACGGTGCCGTTTTATCCGTCCCAAGGGCGTCCGGTTTACTGCCGAACATGTTTTGCGGCGATGAACGGCGGAATTTTCAATGGAGCCGTCGCCAAGCATTAACTCCTGACGCGGCGAGTATCAGATTCAAAAAACAGATTTTACGATTGATCGCGGGGGAATACTGCCGCTTGGAAAAAAAATTATGGGGGCGCCGTCTCCCACACCGTCGCCCCCTGGTCACCGAAGTGACCGGTGTTCACCGGGAGGTGAACAAGGTAATTATCCACATGCGTGAACAAAACGCAACTTGTTTTAGACGATAATCGAAAAAACTCTTGCTTCTTTCAGCGAAGTCGATTATTCCACGCTCAACGCACCTATCAAAGAAGCCCTCGAACCATCGCGGCCAGTCGCGAATATGCTGTAAACTCCGGCCGGGACGCCATCGGCGACGGTCAGTACAAAACTAACGACCGAGACTTCTTCGCCAAAATCCTGGGCGGCGAATGATCCGGCAGCAACCTCAAAAAACGGCGAATTAAATTCTATTTTAATATTTTTAGGGTCGAGTTTTTCACCGCCGAGATAAATTACGTATTCACGCCCGGCGCTCACCGGTACGGCAAAATCCGTAAGCTGGCTGTTTACGCCGACATATCGCAGCTTCAGATCAGACCGGCGAAGGGTTATTTTCTCTTCGATATTCCTGGTCTCGCCCTTTTTCAAAACAACGGGTTCGAGTTCCCCGGCGGAGCCGTTGTCGTCCGCTTTTTGCCAAAATATAGAATAAGTAGCGGCCGGCAATCCGCCAAAACGAAAACTTCCATCCACCGACGTTTCACTTTGGGCGATCACTCGCCCTGTTTCCATCTCTTCCGCCCAGACGCTCATTCCCTTTGCGCCGCGGGTTGCGGTGAGTGTCAATCTGCCTGTGATCGCGGCGCAACATTCCTCTTCATTCTCACGTGTGCCGTAAATGTCGCGAACGGCGGCAATGTCACTGGCCGCCAACGTCCGCGAACCGAAATCCGCCAAACCGAATGTTCCGTTTCTCGAAAGGCTGTCCGTCATTGTCGCACCCAATACGTTCGAATGCCGCAATCCGAGCAGGTGGCCTAGCTCATGCGTCAGAGTGGCTTGCAGATCGAACGTGCCAAATGTTCCGTCCGTGGAGAATTGTTGAAATGGGTTCAAAACGATATCGGCCTCGGTAATAAAACTTTTACCGTTATAGAAGACACGGGTTTTGGCTGATTCGGCATTGAAATTTTTAGAAAACAGGAGTACATTGTCCGGAGTTTGGGCAATAGTGATGAGGCTCACGCCGTCACCGGCGACACCCGATGGGCTTAGACTTTGCTTATCCGAGGTTTCGAGCTGGAACTGAATATCGGCGACATTCTCCCACACCTCAAGACTGCGTTTTAGAGAGCCCAGCACATCACTGTTTAGCTTAATGTTTGAATTCGGCTGCGTTAGCGAGCTTGAAATAGCTATCTTGATTGAGCGGCCCTTCCAGCTTAGTCGCTGCGTTTCAACTTTACCGGGCGCCATGGCCGTGGAGCTACCCAAGACGTCAGCCTTTACCAAGGTAACAAAAAGCACCGCCGCAAAAATGTAACGAAAAGCCTTCATCAGTAACTAGGTCTTCGAGGTCATGTTTTCGCCGTCCGTCCGGCTGACGGCTTCCAAATCGGCAAAACCGACTATGAGAAGCAACGCCACGATAGACAGCGTCGCAAGCACGTACAGTATCGATATTTGCTCGTAGGCGATCAGCACACCGATCAATATCGCTACCGCCAACATCCACAACAAGGCCACCGGTCGGCGGCCCATTTTCTTTTTATTACTATCCATTAAACAAATCCGTATGCACGGCCGCCGCGCTTCTAAACTAATCCACCACTCTTAGGGGTAGTTCGCCTCTAAAACCATCGTTGTTGCTGCCTGGTGCGGCCACTGGCGGATACTTTCTCTTGCTCGCGCCCTTGGCGGCGACATCTATTATATCAAATGGCTGGAGAATTTCATCCCCTGATTTCGTTATCCTTATTTTGTCGAGATCGGCATTAATAATCGTGCTCTCGTTTCCGGTCCGCCGAAATATCGTGACCTTGCCGCCGTCGGCCTGTTTAGAAACGCCGCCAGCCATGGCAACTGCCCGGCTCACCGTGATTTGCGAAGGCGTGTAAACCAGTCTCGCATTGTTCACGGCCCCGATCACATAAATTGGCGAAGCCCGCGTCACCGTAATAATATCACCGCTAAGTATATCAGGGCTGGCGTCAGCTTTTCCACCTAATAGGTCGCTGATTTTGATGTTTAGCGTTTGCGATCCGTTGTCTTGCGGAGCGGCTGAAGTCTTATCATCGGATGGCCGACAACTCAGATTCGAGGGGCGAAAGATGATAATGCCGCCGCTCGCCGCATCCGTAAGGCCGCCGGCGAGCACGAGCAACTCTCTGAGGCCGATATTTCGCCGCAGTTGAAATCGGGAAGGCGTTCTAACGGCTCCGTCAAGCCTCACCAGGGCGCGGTTGGAACGGTCGATTATCCTGACTTCGACCTTTGGAGAGCGAAGTATTTTTCTGTAAGCCTTTGCGACGTCTTCGGCGATTTGCGTTTCGCTTCGGCAGAGGCCGTAAATAGTTTCGCCATAAGCGTCAAGGCCCTCGAGAAAGCCCTCGGGATTGAGCGTACCCCGCCAATCGAATTCAAAACCGCCAACTATGTCGACGTCTATTATGTCACCAAAATGGACGAGTTCTTGTGTGACATTCGGATTAACGGCCTGTGCCGTCTGTCCATGCAAAAACCCCGCAGCCGCGTTAATAATAAAGCAGAGAAGGAAACACAAAATAACAAAATGTTGCCTCATGAAAATGCTTGGACGTGTTAAAAGTGGCAGGGTCAGGCGAAACGCTATTTACTTCCGTCCGGCTTTGGCTTCCGCTCTTTTTCGGCTGCTCGATTTGGTATCGACCGTTCCCGGCACCGCGAAGCCGGTAAATTCCCAATTACAGCTGTCGCAAAGAAGGTTGTACCGACAAAAGATCTTTGACAACTTCGGAGTGGGCCGATAGCCGCGTCTGATGCGCGTGCTTCGGCATTTTGGACATCGTTGAGAAATCATTATTACCTAGAGGTTACCAATCAGCATCGATATTGCCAAAATGTCATTCGTCACTTTCCATTTCTCGAATCCGCTCGATCGCGGCGTTTATACGCATCGCGGCCTGTTCGCGGTCGTGACCGCCGACATTTTCGCGACCGAGATAAAAAAGCGCCTCCTTATACAACGTGATCGCACGCGAATAGTTTCCCTTAAAAGCAGAGCGTTCGGCGCGCTCCACCCAATCGGAAACTTTAATCGAAGCGACGAGATCGACTAATAGCTCGCGGGATTCGATCAGGCTCGGCTCCGAAGGATAAAATTCGAGGGCCGAATCTATAACACTGAGAGCGCTCTGACCGGCATCGATCCGCTCGCTTGCTTTGGCCCGGTTTCTTGCCTCGCCCGTTAGCAAGCGGGCTTCAATCTCCGCCCAGCGAAGTAGATGATATCGGTGATAATCCGACACGGCCGTTCGACCTCGCAGCAACGGCGCGAGTCGGGGCGAACTTGCGTTGACCGTCTTCAATTCAGTTTCGTTTCTCGCCATATACTCGCCGCAAAGCTCGAAAACCTCGCGATGAGCGGCGGAGAATTTATTCAAGACCTTAGCCGCGTCCGATTTTTGTTTTAGCTCGGCTAGAATCGCGGCGTTTTTTTCCAGCGTCAGCTTATTGGCGTCACGAGGATCGCCGACACGGAAGCCGGCACTCTCCACGCGGCTGTCGATGATTCGCTGCTGGTGAAGAAGGCGATTGCGTGCCCGACGGAGGATGACCTCGCGAAGTATAACCGCGCCGGCCAATAAAACACTGGCGCTGATTCCGGCCGTCACCCACGGCGTATCTTCGCGGCCATTATTCAGAATGTCCCAAATCAGGAAAAAGAATGCCGCCGAAACGGCCAACGCAAGCACGTAATAACTCGACGCCGGCAGCCAAAACGGCCGCCGGGGCCTGTTCAAGCCTGCCCGAATGCGTTGATTAGAAAACGGAGCAACTTCTTTCCCACGCCGATTCGCCATGTTTTACTTGTCGCTCGACTCAAATTCAGCGACGGTTTATACTGAATTTTTTCACGG
Organism: Chloracidobacterium sp.; assembly: GCA_031430895.1. Classification (GTDB taxonomy): domain Bacteria; phylum Acidobacteriota; class Blastocatellia; order Pyrinomonadales; family Pyrinomonadaceae; genus OLB17. The sequence continues at coordinate 14,070 of JANPCJ010000143.1, forward strand.
CCAATGTCAACACTTTCGCGATACTCAAATGCGAAGGCTCGCGCGTGAGAGGCCGTGTCAAAAGTCCCACTTTCAGAGAATTAGCCACGAATGCACGAATAAAAACGAAGAATTCCTTATTTATTCGTGCATTCGTGGCTAAATTCTCCAGGACACTACACGGAGAGGAAAACTAAGAGATGTCGAACCGCATTTTGCTACAATATAGGACGTGGGCCGGAAAAAGAAAGGAAAAGTGGACGAGCGACCGATTTTTGATTCTATCAGAAAACCGACCGCACCGCCGACCCGGAAATTTGGCGGCGAGTTACCCGAAGAAAAACGGCTGCCATCTCTAAGAAAAGTGAAACACAAAAAATTACCCGAGCCGGACGAATAGCTATGGAAGACGAAGATGAGGACCGAAGCATTTGGGCACGGCCCAAGATGAACGTAACTTTCAGGGCTGAGATAATGCCGGGAGTTTCACGCGAGGAACGAACCTACCGTATCGAAAAAGTTTTGCCAAACGAGCGCGTTACTCTCGAAGGCTTCGCAGGTGAATTTCGCGAAACTGCGTTCGAGGCGATCAATTTCTTTCGGGACCGGAACAGAAAAGCCTAGAATTGGTGCATGTTAGTTTGATTTTGCTTCCGGCTGCTTGTGTTTTTGTGTCGTCTCTCAAAGAGAAGACACAAAGGTCACAAAGCGGACATTCCAACACAGGCTTTAAGCGACCTGCAAAACCAGACACCTCTTTAGAATTCGTAGATCTTTCCGATTTCGAGAATCTCGAAATTTGGTATATTGGCCTCGCCGAGTTGCGTGACAACGAGTTCCCGGTACATTGGTTTAATATTAATGGCGAAAACTGGATATGTCCGGTTTTTTAGTTTCTTGAGTTCGACCTTCAAACGGTCCGGTGTAAGATGATCGGAAACCGAAGCCAGTCCTTTTAGTTCATCGGGAAAAGCGCATTCGGCAAAAACCGCCTTGAGATCGGAAACTTCGTTACACGCCGCCCAAATCTCGTCGGTCTCCGCAGTATCGCCGGTTATCGCGATGGAAATTTTGCCATCCGATATGACAAAACCGTTCGCCGAGACCTTATGGTTAACGGGAACGCTCCGGATAGACAGATGCCGGACCTGAAACGTCGATTCTCTCTCAAATTCCCGGTACTCGACAACCGGCCCCGTGTCGTTCGATAGCTCCGAAAATCGAGGATAGATTGCCCAGTTGAATAGGTCGCGTTCGAGAATGCCGATCATTTCCGGCGTCGCATGGATGCGTACCGGCTCGGTAAGGCTCGCGAAAAGATCATCGATAAATAGCGGAAGACCCGCGACGTGATCGAGATGGGTGTGGGTCAGCACAATGTCGCGCACCTGCTTACGATGCAAGTCGGTGCATGAGAGAGCGAGACACCCGGCGTCGATCGCAACACAGTCGTCGATGATTATCGTCAGCAAATGCTGACGGGCCGACGCCATGCCGTTCTCATCGATTGTGCTTGGAAGCAACTGGATTCTCATCGCTAAAAATAACTACCGCGCGCAGGTTTGTCCGCGCCCGCCGTCTATTTCATATGTTGCGCCCGTAATCCAAGACGCTTTGTCCGATGCTAGATAATATACCAAATCCGCAACTTCGCGCGCTGTCCCAACACGACCTATTGGATGAGTTTCTTTAGAATGATCGAGAAAATCGTCATACGCCGCATCTTCCATGCCGCCGCGTTTGTGAATATTTGTTACCACCACACCCGGATTTACAGCATTGACGCGGACGCCTTTAGCGGCAAGTTCTAGTGCCGAACAGCGAGTAAGCTGGTCGATTGCCGCCTTTGAAACGCAATAGGCGAGCACATTCGGAAATGAGCGTGTGCCTGCGACACTCGAAATATTCACAATGTTTCCCTTCGTTTCGGTCAGGTACGGAACGCATTTTTGCGACAGCACAAAAACCGACCTGAGATTGATATTCATCATTTTATCCCAGTCGTCAAGTGTTGTGCTCTCAATCGATCCATTTTTGATGATTCCCGCCGAGTTAACGAGAACGTCGATCCGCCCATGGTTGTAAATGGTCTCGGACGCAATGCGGTCGAGCTGAGATTGCTCGGTCACATCGGCAAGGTGCGGCTTTATCATGCCCTTGGTCGAGCGAAGGGCCGACAGTTCCTTTTCATTTCGCCCGACGGCAACAACGGTCGAGCCTTTCGATGCAAAAAGCAGGGCGGCGGCGCGGCCTATTCCGCTGCTTGCTCCCGTAACGATAACCACCTTACCTTGCATCAACCGATAATTTGACCTGGGCTAAAATTGGAGTTAAGAATACCAATGAACCTTGAACTCTGGCAAACCGTTAACGTGTCTTCTAGGGCCACGGACGGCTCGTCCGGGTTTCCGCACACGGACGAGCCGTCCATGCTCCAATTAGGGCGCAAAAAAAGCGGCAGTCGCAACCGCCGCATCTAGGGTCTGACAACCGTGAACCAAACTACGACTCACTCGGTCGCCGGTTAGCCGCAAAAAGTAATTCGAACGCCGCCTTGGTTTCCTGTCCTTTTCTTTGCTTCAGATCAGAAACCCAATCTGTCACCGTCGAAACCATCTCTCTGGCCGCGATTCTCGGGCTAGCGGTTTTCCTTTTAACGGACTTAGCGGCCGCCGCATCAGTCCGCTTTACTATCTTTATCTTCGACTTATTTATCATTTCAGTATTCCCACCTTAAAGTATCAGTCTTATATCAGCCCTGAGGGAGTTTGATTGTATTCGCATTTTGCAAAAGAACGCGCTGAATTTTGCGATTTGCAAACAGTTAGATTACGAAGGTGCCGTGCGGGTTGTTCCGCAAATCTTTCTTTTTTTTCAGATTTCTTCGGCGTTTAGTTAAGGCCGGGCCGTTGTCTGCAAATGCCCTCGTCCGGTGGCACGGAGATTGCCCGTATTTTGTTAAATGAATACGGATCTTATCATAATCTACCTGGCTTGCGGCTCGCCTCTCGGCGTTTATCAAATAACCGCGAGCCGTGCGCCCCGATCCGCCATCGACTGGGGCGGCATCGTTTGCGCGTTTCTTTTCTGGCCGGTGTTTGCGGTTGTACTGTCGATCGCAAGAGTTCGCGGGCCGCATAAGATCGACAAAGCGCGCCTGGATCAAATACGCGGCGAGATCGAGCAAATTGCGTTCGCTGGCGGATCATTGAGCCGGCTTTTCGAATTTCGCGAGATCTTCTACCGTTTCACCGGCCTAGTCGAAGCTGCGAATTCGAAACCCGGAAAGGCACGAGCAAACGAAATATTTGACGTGGCTGGGCATAACAACAAAACGCTTGCGGCAGGATGCCTCGCCCGACGGAACCGCGAGAAGCTTGCGTTTCACAAAATGCGAGTTCGCGATGAATTTGTAAATCTGATCTCCATTGCAGGCGCAAACACGGATAGCGAGGAGCGGTTGTTCCAACTTACCATCGAACTTGCCGAACTCATTCGCGACGCAGAGACGGCCCATGAAATCAACGCCATTAGATGGCCGGCGGCTGCGATACCGACGGGCTTAGCGAGAGAGCGGAATTCCATCCATCCGGCTTCCGTCGCCAAATGACAAGCGCCGAAGCAGTGCACGATCCCGCGCGTAAGAGTCTGTTTCAAAATTCGTTTTTGGGCTTTGCCCGTCGATTTGCGGCGAAGCTGTGCTTCGCCGGCAGCCGTCACAACTTTGATGCGGCTATGCCGTCGTCCTCCGCCCGAATCGTCGCCTCGTAAGCAAGGGCGATACACGCGGGTTTAAGCGTATCGTCCTTGCTTACGCGCGGGCTTGCGAAATCGAAACCCTTCGGCTCGTACTTTGATCTAACCGCCACTGCCTTTAATATTTAGGCTGGTGCTGGTCATTCTCCATTTGTTTGCGCTTTTCCTGCTCGTTGGGCTGGGTTTCTACGTTTTTGTAGCCGATCCGCGACGGCGGGCCCATCAAACATTTGCGGCATTTATCGCCTTTCTCGCAATTTGGACGACAAAAGACCTTATATTTTGGAATTTTTACCCGAGCGACACGGCAGCCGGATGGTGGGTGGCCGTCAGTTTTGTCACGGCTCTGCTGATGCAGTATGCGATGGTGGTTTTCGCCTGGGTCTTTCCGGAAAACGCCCGAACCCCGCGCCGCCGGGCTGCGATTCTATTCGCGCCGGGCCTGGTTCTAATTCCCGCCGCCTTTCTTGGCTTGCTCAGCCGCAATGCCGGTTTTGAGAACGGACGGTTTGCCATCGACCTGACGCCGCTTGCATACGCTTTTGTTGCGTACGTATATTTCATCTTCGTCTATGGCGCCGCGATTCTTTTTACAAAATACCGCAGTTTAAAGGGAACGCAGGCTGGCCAGCAGGTCGGGGCGATTATCTGGGGTCTTGCGATCACAGGCGTTCTAAAGACGGTCGCGAACATCGCGCTTCCGTTCTTTGGCATTTACGAACTTTTACCGCTCAGTGCGATATTCGTCCTGCCGGGCGTTCTGATCTTTGCCTACGCGATACTGAACTTCAAGCTCTTCTCATTCCAAACCGCACTAAATCAATTCCGCCTCTTCCCGATCACATATAAAGTCGCGCTCAGTATTGCGACCGTTGCCATACTCGCCTTCGCGTTGTTCCAGATACCGATCGCCTGGTGGGCGTTTCGCAACGGGATGGATTACGAAGCCTGGCGTCGCTATCTCGTTTTCAGCGTCATCTCCGCACTCGTTCCAAATCTCCTCCTTCTGTTGCTCGTCCTGAGAACGATCTCTCGCCCGCTCCAGCGGATCACTCTCGCCGCCGTCGAGGTCGCAAAAGGCGGCTACGGTACCGAGGTCGATCTGCGCAAAAGCAATGACGAGATCGGCCTGCTCGCCGATTCGTTTAACGAGATGAGCCGCAAGATGGCGTCCGACATCGACGAGCTGCGGCTGCTAAATGAACAATTGATCCGCGCCGAAAAGCTGGCTGCCATGGGTACGCTTGCCGCGGGCGTCGCGCACGAGGTAAACAACCCGCTCGCATCGATCTCGTCGCTCGTCCAAATGATGCGCTCCCAGGAAGGCCATTCGCCGGAAACCCGCGAAAAGCTGTCGATGATTTCCGACCAGATTGAGCGAATCTCACAGGTCACAAAGGACATGACCAATTTCGCCCGCGTCCGCCCGGCGGCTCGTGCGAGGGCTGATGTTAACGAGATTGTCGCGACGGCACTGCGGCTGGCGAGCTTTGACAAAGCCTTTCAGGATCTCGATGTCGAAACCCATTTCGCACCAACCCTCGATGACGTCCTCGCCGACGAAGACCAACTCCAACAGGTCTTCCTCAATCTATTCCTAAACGCCCGCGACGCAACGCCCGTCGGCGGCCACCTTTCGATTAAAACCTTTCAAACAAATCACGGTGTGACAATCGAGATCGCCGACACCGGCTCTGGCATCGCCGACGCCGATGTCCCGATGATCTTCGACCCGTTCTTCACGACCAAACCCACCGGTCGCGGCACCGGCCTCGGCCTCGCCATCTGCTACGCCATCATCACCGCCCACCACGGCCAGATCACGGTCGCGCCAAACAAACCCTCAGGCACAAAATTCACCGTCACGCTCCCAAGTCACAACCGTGTTGTTCGCTGATCCTAAAAGCCGTATTTTTTGCACAAGCCCGCGAGTAGGCAGGGCGAAACACGCAAGCGATCCTTGAGGCTTTGATATGTTTATCCCAAATTACGCGTTAGAAAAAATCGAAGAGTTTTTATCAGAAAAGAGAAGACTTTTACCACGGAAAACACGGAAAAACACGGAAAGACAACGGAAAATCTTTTCTTATTCCGTGTCGTTCCGTGTAACTCGCCTTGGGGCCGCCGCACACGTAACGGCGGCTGACGTTTTGCCGGGAACGCGGGCGCCCTCGCCTGCAACGCCGGCTCTTCCGGCGTGACGGTGTTCGCTATCACTCACATTGAATATTCACCACGTATGTCAGCGTTCTTAAGGACGCTTGCAGGCGAGGGCGGCGTGCGTTCCAAGCGGGCGTGCGTTCGGGCGGGGCCGCCGAATACTTTGCAACACTACATGATCCGACGTTTTCCAAAACGCTTCTGAAGCGCCGCGTTTTTCTTTTTTTTCAAAATGATATAACATCACGAAAACTCAACAGTTCCTGATTCTATTTCATACTATGCTCTTTCTTTCGCAGTCGGCGACGGTGTACGGTATCGATGCACTTATCGTGGATATCGAGGTTAATCTTCAGCCCGTGCCGAATGAGACGGATATGATTCCGCCCTTTACGATAGTCGGGCTGCCGGATACGGCAATCCGCGAATCGCGCGAACGCGTCCGGGCGGCGATAACGAACAGCAAATACTATTTTCCCTTTCACAAAACGACCATAAATCTTGCCCCGGCCGATGTCCGCAAAGAAGGAGCGGCGTTCGATTTGCCGATTGCTCTCGCGATACTCGGCGCGGCGGGCGATCTTGGCGTCGATAACGTCGATCATCTGCTTAGCGTTGGCGAATTGTCCCTCGATGGCCGCGTACGGCCTATCCGCGGCGCGTTATCGATTGCGCTAAAGGCACGGGAAATCGGAGTAAGGAATCTTTTGCTGCCAGAAGAGAATGCGACGGAGGCAGCGGTGGTCAGCGGCATCAATGTCTATCCGGTAAAGGATCTCCGCTCGGCGGCCGACTTGATCCATGATCTGCAAACCGGCCGCGATACGAAGTTAAAGCCGTTGAAACTCGATATTTCCGAACTGAAATCACGCGAGAATAAATATCGCGTTGATTTTAATGAAGTGCGCGGCCAGCAGACCGCAAAACGAGCGCTCGAGGTGGCGAGTGCCGGCGGCCATAACATTCTATTTATTGGCCCACCTGGATCGGGCAAGACGATGCTTGCAAAGCGTTTGCCTACGATTCTTCCTCCGCTCGAGTTCGAAGAGGCGATTGAGATCACGAAAATTCACTCGGTCGCGGGCTTGACGGGGAAGTCCGGATTGATCGTCGAGCGGCCATATAAATCGCCGCATCACACCGTTTCGCAGGCCGGTTTGATCGGCGGCGGCTCGATACCAAAACCGGGCGAGGTTTCGCTCGCTCACCTCGGCGTTCTATTTCTCGACGAACTGCCCGAATTCGACCGCAGCGTTCTCGAAGTGCTTCGCCAACCGATGGAAGACAAGACGGTCACCATCTCGCGAGCCGCTACTTCGCTGACTTTCCCGTCGAATTTCACTCTGGTCGCGTCGATGAATCCGTGCCCGTGCGGCTATTTCGGCTCGACCCGACAATGCAAATGCTCGCCGATGCAGGTACAGCGTTACGTTGGCAAGATTTCCGGGCCGTTGATGGATCGCATCGACATTCATATCGACGTGCCGGCGGTAAAGTTTAACGATCTGCGCGGGCGCGGCGTTGCGGACGGCGATAGCTCGGCGACGATTCGCGAACGTGTCATCAAGGCTCGCGAGATACAGCTCGCACGGCTCAGCGGTGACGGCGCATTCTCAAATTCGGCAATGTCGCCAAAACAAATACGCAGCTTCTGCTCCCTCGACGCCGAAAGCGAGGATCGGCTCGAACAGGCAATGCTCCGCCAGGGTCTTTCGGCGCGCGCCCATGACCGTATTCTAAAGGTCTCGCGCACGATAGCCGATCTCGACGCGAGTGAAAGTATCCAGTCAAAACATATTAGCGAGGCGATAAATTACCGATCACTGGATCGTAACTACTGGACGTGATTCGTTTGATTCTCGCTCACGCCAGAAATCAGGATTCGATTGTAAGCAAGCGTCGACACCAATAAAGTTAGGCATGAACCAATATCCCCGCATCAAAAACATTCGACTTCAAGTCGTCGAAACATTGTTCGGACGACAATCTTTTGCTATCTTTCAATTATGATCACGCAAGAAAGACTCCTTGAAAAAATCAACACTCTGCCGCCTTATAGAATTTCGGAGATTGTAGATTTTGTCGATTTTATCGCCTCGCGGACGCCGGAGCGAAGCAATGTGTTGGATTTAAACTCGGATTTAACCGATGAGCAAAAGGATGCGATGATCGCTCGTTTCGCGGCCGAGTTCGGCGGCACTGAGCATGATCGTGACGAGTCACTTCAGGAGGCGGCACTTGAGGCAATTTCCGAACCTGGCGAGGTGCGTCATTGAGGCGCAATGATATTTTCATTGCCGACCTAACGCCGCGCTCGGGTTCGGAGCAATCGGGCGTACGACCGGTAATAGTAGTTTCGCACGACGGTTTCAACGAAGAGCCGAACTGGCGGACGATTATCGTGGTCCCTCTTTCAACCTCCATCAATCAAGCGCGGCGTGAATTGACGTCTATTCCCTTATTCGCGGGCGAAGGCGGCTTGCCGCACGATTCTGTCGCCCTTTGTCACCAGGTGACGACGCTTGACAAGGCTAAGGTAAGGGAGAAACTCGGCTCTCTTAGTCAATCGGAAATGATCGAGATAGAAACCGGACTGAAGGAGTCAATGAGGCTGCGCGCTTAAACCCTGACATTGCAACCGAGCATCCTGAATCACATGACCGCAAACCTCACAGGCTTCGATGCCATTCCCCAGACAATCCCGCATTTTTGTTTTGAGTCGTTTCGGCGACATAACAAGCGGGACGCTTTGGCGTTCAAAATCGAAAATGTTTGGAATTATCTAAACGGAGTCGAGGTCATTGATCGTGTGAAGCGCGTCGCAATGGGCCTGGCCGCGCTGGGTGTGAGGGCGGGGGATCGGGTGGCGATAATTTCGGAGAACCGGCCGGAATGGTCGTTCGTCGATCTAGCGATTCTGTCGCTGCGGGCCGTGAATGTGCCGATTTATACGACGCAGGCGGTCGAGCAGATCAGATTCATACTCGAAAATTCCGGCGCCAGAATGCTGTTTATTTCGGGTAAAAAGTTGTGGAAGCACGCAGAGAGTGCCATCCAAAGCGTCGAGCGGCTGGAAAAGCTGATATTTTTTGACGCTGACGGAATGCCTGACAGTAACAGTCGGGCCGTGACGCTTTCCGATGTCGAGGCTGAGGGCGAAATGTTTGCCAGGATCGACTCGGAGGTGGTCGAGCGGTCGCTATCGGAAATTGAGACGACCGATCTCGCGACGATCATCTACACTTCAGGCACCACAGGCGAGCCAAAGGGCGTGATGCTGACGCATGAGAATTTTGTTTCCAATATAGTTTCGATCTCTGGCGGGTTGCCGATCAGATCGACCGACCGCAGCCTCGCCGTTCTGCCGCTTTCGCATATTTTTGAACGGACCGTTTTCTACGTTCTTTGCTCTAATGGCGTATCCATTCACTATTGCGCGGCCTTCGACCAACTTGCATCACACCTGGCCGAGGTAAAGCCGACGATCATGACGGCGGTGCCGAGACTTTTTGAACAGGTTTATCACAAGATCGTAAAAAAAGGGAAGGCGGCGGGCGGCTGGAAAACCCGGCTGTTTGAATGGTCGTTGGTTGTAGGGCAGCAGTATTGGGAGGCAAAAGACAAGCGTCTTTCGGTCTCGCCCGTTCTTGCCGCTAGACACGCCGTTGCGAATCGTCTCGTTTTCTCAAAATGGCGCGACGGCGTCGGCGGCAGCTTGCGGTTTTTTGTCTCGGGCGGTGCTCCGCTTTCGAAAAAGCTCGGCTACGCATTCTGGGCCGCCGGAATTCCCATTCTCCAGGGCTACGGCATGACGGAGGCATGTGTAACATGTGCGAATCGCCCCGAGGATAACAAGGTTGGCTCGATCGGCAGGCCGTTTGACGGGATCGAAATGAAAATAGCCGAGAAAGACGGCGAGGTTTTGATACGCGGCAAAAATGTGATGATCGGCTATCACGATAACCCCGAAGCGACGGCCCTCGCGCTCGACGCCGACGGTTTTTACCACACTGGCGATGTCGGCTATGAAGACGCCGACGGACATTTCTATATCACCGACCGCCTAAAAGACCTGTTCAAACTCTCAAACGGAAAATATGTCGCCCCGTTACAGGTCGAGAGCCTCCTAAAGCAAAGCCCGCTCGTCTCGCAGCCGGTGGTCGTCGGTTCGGGCCGCAAACAGGTCGGCGCCCTGATTGTGCCAGACTGGGAAGCCCTAAAAGAAGCCATGAAAGAAGACGGTGTCCCGGCCGAGGGTACTCGCGAAGAGCTGTGTGAAAACCCGCATTTCATAAAGCGCGTCCAACGCGACGCCATCGATATGACCCGCGAACTCAGCGACTACGAACGCGTCAAACGCATCTACCTGCTGCCGCGCGAATTCTCCATCGACAAAGGCGAAATGACCCCGACCCTAAAAATAAAACGCAGCGTCATCGACGAAAAATACGAAGAAGCGATCGACGAAATCTGCGGCTCATCCTAGCTCTGAGTCCCGCCTTTCAGGCGGCAGAACCGCAGCAATTGCAAAACACGGACGTTGAATTGTTTCGCCCTTGCTTACGCGCGGGCTTGTGCAAAAATGCGGCGGAGCCGCCATTTCGCAAAACTCAGAAGCCCTTTCCGCGGTTTGGGACGAAGGCGATTTCGGCGGAGCGGCGGGCGCGGTAGTGTTTTATGAGATAGCGTGGGGCGAGGCGGGCGAGGAGCGTGATGGCGGTGAGTTTTAGGGATTTGCGATAGCGGTTGGCGACGCGGAAGGCGAGGGCGGCTTCGCGGAAGTCGCCATCGAGCAGGAAAGATTTTCCCTGTTCGATCGCGAGGTCGGCCTGAAAACTGGCGATACGCCTATCAACAACCTTTGACTGCTCAGGCGTCAATTCGATGTCGCGGCGGACCCGTTCGAAAGCGTCAATGTCACGCTCGGCGCGGCTTATCGAATTACCTGACAGGCTGTCGAGATGGACGCGGTATTTGACGAGCTGTTTTCGCTGATAACCGATCTTTGCTCCGTTCTTCGCCATACGAAGCCAGAGATTAAAATCGTGCGCCCGCACGCGTTCGGTCTCAAACTTCCCAGCATTGATGATCGACGACTTTCGGGCCATCGTTCCCGATGTGATGACGTTGCATCGGAGATCGAGAAGGCTGTCGAAATTGGCCTCGCCGACGGACGGGGCGGTGTCCATAAACGTCTTTCGGTACGCCGAGCGCATCCCGAACAGGTCGGCGTCGCAATAGACCATGTCGTAATTGTGACGATGCATAAAAACGTACTGGGAGGCGAGAAAATCCGGTGTCCAAATATCGTCGGCGTCGAGAAACGCGATGATCTCCCCGCGTGCGTGCGCGATCGCCGTGTTGCGGGCCACGCCGGCTCCGAAGTTTCGCTGGCGAATGTAAACAATGTCTTCGAGCCGCGTTCGGATCGCGCGCTCGAACTGGTCCGTGTCGGGCGAGCCGTCATTCACGACGATGATCTCGTGCTCGCGAAACTTCTGGGCGAGCACCGAATCGAGCGTCTCGACGATATGCTCGGCGCTCTTGTACGCGGGAATGACGACCGAAATTTTTGGCGGCGTGTCAAAAAGATTGCGGCCAATCCTTTTGCTGATAATTTTGTTTCTGGCTTCGTGTTCCTGCATTTCGGTTTAGCGGTCCTGGCGGATGGGTTCCCAACGGGTGTAGGTTTCACCGCGTAAGAATTTGTAAAAGGCGAGCGCGGAGGCGAGATTTGCGAGGACGAAATAGAGCGGCATCGCCAGCAGACTAAGACGCCGACCGGTGCGTTCCATCAGCCAACCGGCGAGGGCCATCGCGTAGAAGGTTATTTGAAGTGTCAGCAAGGCCGCGAAAACGATCGAACTCGCGGCAAGCAGCGTGGTCGTGACAATCAGGGTGAGCAAAATGAGCGGCACGGCGTAGCGCAGCAGTTTATGCGAGATCAGCTCGATAGCAAAGAAACCGCTTTTGAACGGATTGAGCATGTCGCGATTCCGCCAAAGATCGGTAAAGGTCTGGGCGATGACGCGGACGCGCATCCGCATCTCGTGGCTGGTGTTCCGGTTTGTATGTTCAAAGCAGACGGCCTCTGGCGCGAATACGCTGCGAAGACCTTTGCGATAAATGCTTGTGCAGATCAGGAAATCAGAGCACGCCTCTGGATACAGCGGTTCATACGCCGATTTTCTGACCGCGTATAGACAACCCGAAGCGCCGATCAGCGAGCAGGCGCGGCTTTCGGCTGTTTTTAGAAAGGTTTCGTAATTCCAATAGCTCTGAGCGCCTTTGCCGACGTTCGTGCTTTCGTCGTCAAGATAAACCAGCCTGCCCGCGACACAACCGACACTCTCATCCGCAAAATTCGGCAATAAAGTGCGGAAAACGTCTTCGCCGTATGCGGTCGTCGCGTCCGAGAATAAGATGATCTCGCCCGTCGCCATCTCGACTGCCGCGTTTTGCGTCGTGGTCTTGCCGACACGTCCTTCCTGTCTGAATAACCGGACGCCAGAAGCGGCAAATTCTCTTGCGATCTCGTCCGTCGCGTCGGTCGAACCGTCCGAGGCAACGAGAATCTCGAGCTTATCCGACGGATAATCGATCTTCAGCGTGTTTTCAAGCTTTTCACGGATCGCCGCTTGTTCATTAAACGCAGTAATCAACACGGTCACCCGAGGCGTAAACTCCGCCCGTTTCACGGGGCGCGGAAAGACGACGCTAACCACGTAAACCAGCAAAGGATAGCCGGCGTAAACATACGCCAGTAAACCCATGCAAATCCAGAACACTATTTGTTCGGTTGTAGCCGTCATTTTGCTTCCGCTGGCTGCCAGTCCCAGAGGGCCCGCGGCTTTACATCCTCCTTTAGTCCGGCTTGCAGGCTGTAGATTCGCCTAAACGCGACGGCGTAGGCGATCAGATAATAGATAAACCAGTTGTATGCAACCGAGGCAAAAAAGCTCGAAACCATATAGCCGATAATGCTCGCCTGCAATCCGATCGCGACGTAGTAGAACCAGTTTAAGTCTTTGGAGTCAAACAATGTACGCTCTATTGCCCCAAGTTTGCGAAACGGGCTAACGATAAAGATTATATATGCGACGAGGCCAAGTATTCCCAATTCGGTGGAAATCTGCGTAAACGCATTGTGTGTCTGCAGATTGTGATAGCCGACGATTGGTGAATTGCCGATTCCGATTCCCCACGGGTTTCGCGCCGTCACGACCAGGGAGCGCTCAAGCAGGGCCCGCCGCTGGTCGCTCGACCCCACGCCATCAAGGCCGGGGATGAATATCGAGAGCATTCGGAGCCCATAGTTGCCGGGGGCCGCGACGATGGCGATGCCGCCAATTATGAGGGAGGCGATTGCCACATTCATGCGATATTTGCGCCCAAGCTTCCACGCCAGAACCACCATGCAGGCGATCAAGCCAAGAAATCCGCCGCGTGAAAACGTGACCATGTTCGCGCCTACAAAAAGTCCGGCCATTCCAAAATAGACCGCCCGCATCGCCTGACTTTTTGTCGCAATACCGAGCGCGAGAACGATCGGCGTCATCATCACGAAATGCATCGCCATCTCGTTGGGATTGCCAAACATGCCGCCGACATTGACCGCAACGCGATATTCCTCGACATTAAACTCGCCCTTTAAATACATATTGAGCGCCGAAAAACTCAGATACACACCGATACCAAAGGACAGCCACATCAATCCCATCAGGCGGGCCCGTGTGCGAACAACATTGACGAGGACAATAAATATTACGACGGATTTTACGAATGAATCGTTAAATGTATCCCAGGCGACTTTCGGGTTTTTCGCGATTGGTAACGTGACCAGAGCAATGATGATAAGCGCCAACACCGCTTTGACCTCGGTCGAGAACATTGTCAGATTGCCCTCGGTCGCTATTTGGTTTGGCAAATAGATTGCTAGCGTCGCAATCGCGAAATAAAACGCCGTCGCCGATAAAAACCCGAGCCCCGGCACCAGCTCGTAAGGCCGGAAAAGTACCAGGATCGAAAACAGAAATAGCCCGATATAGGTCACGAAATGGCCGTTTCGCACGAGCCACTGATCACTATTTAAGAGCCGTCGGTCATTTTCTTCCCTTTTTTCTTTTTTGGAACTTTTCGGCTCTGCGGATTTGTCTTTTCGGCTCTTGTTCGCGGAAGCGGCGTCCCCTTTCAAAACCGAAAACTCCGGCTGGGCCGTTGGCGCGGCTTCAGTCAGAAGAGGCGGTGGTACCGTGTTTTCCGAACGCTGGCCGTAATCGGTATTGTTTAAGCTTTCAGGCTTAGGTTTTCCGACGTTTTCGGACGCCCACGAAGGCCTCAACACCGGCTGGTCACCTGAGACCTGGCCGTTTGATCTGGCGGACATCGAAGCCCGTTTGCCGTCTGTTAGTCTTTCGCTGGACATGGATTAGTTCGCTCGCCATAGGCATTTTAAACTTCTACGCCGCGACCTCTTCCTTCTCCATCGTTATCATGTCGCGTACCTTTTGCTTTAACGCCTTCTCAAAATGGCGGGCCTCGTTGACGCTGCTAAATGTCAATTGCTGCAAATTCGCCTCGATCCGCTTGCGGTAATCCGACACCAGCGAATCAGACACGCCAAGCATTTCAGCGACCTCGAGCTGCGTTCCGCTGTCCGAGATCAGATAGCAGTGCCACAGCACATTTATCATTCGGTCGTACTGTTTTGCTTTACCGCGGACGGATTGGTTGAGTGTCTTTAGGAAATTATCCACAAATCCGGCGGCGGCTAGTTCGGCCTCGTTTCGGAGCAGGTCTTCCTCGGGAGTTTCACGGGTATCCGTGAATTCAAACGGCATCCGGTCATCGTCGTCCGTGTCGTTGCCGCTGCCAACGGGGACGAGATGAATATCCATTATCGGCAGCCGCGACATAACAAACGACCGCAACGAACGCACATCAACAGGCGAATCAATCGCCTTAAATACTCGGATAATCAATTTTTCGAGTTCCGGATTGCTGATGACGATCTGCGCATCGCCCGTGCAGCCGACCATCCGCGTATCGCGACCGTAGAATGAGACGGCTTTGACGCGCTCATCCATCTCCTGAACATCGCGCCGTGTCTTCTTAAAATTCCAATCCGTCAACCCATACAGCCGGTCGGCCAGACGGCGGTGGGCCTCGGGATTATCCACATTATCGAATCTCTTAAAAGTCGCGCTCGTTTGAATGAGCGTCGAAATACGTCTGGCAATTCTGTATGACTCAGGATAGCGTTTGCGCAATTCCGCCGTCAGCATATTCGTCAGCTCGATCTGGCTGATCTCGGCCTCGATCTCGGAATCGGACATCGCCGTGTCGATATAATGCTGAAATCTGTCCTTGCTAAGCAGGGCGACAAACAGCTCCTGCGTCAGATCGGTGTAGGCGTTGTGCTTGCCTTCTTCGACAAGAAAACCGGCCCGCTTCGACGCCCTCACCAGAGGGTGCGACGACACGATGCGGTGCAGTTCCGTCCAGATCTGGTTTACGTCAGATGTCTTGAGGCTCTCGTTCCATTTGCCCACCTTGATCTGTCGGTGTTGGGCCGGGCGAGGCCCGCGTTCCTTCTGTTTTACTTCATTCATAATCAGCCTTTCCAAGTCCGGTTTGTCCTATGGATGCATTGCCGAAATCGTTTTTCGTTCCAGTGTCTGCGAGCCACCGCCGACACTTCTGCTCCGGGCGGACAAAGAGCCACCTTCGATGCGATTTCGATCTAGCGAGTTTTTTGGTAGACGAGATTTTTGGCGAGATCAACTGCCGAGCATTGGTGTCGATCTTGTTAGGCGAGCATGTGAGATGATTGCCTTCTCACTACCGCAATTAAGATGGTAACAATTATTCGCACTAAGCACAACCATTTTTTGTAATATTGTATATTGTTTATACACTTAATGTAAATGCTGAAAACACGCGTGTTAGCACTGTAATACTCGGCAGATCAAGAATTTGCAAACAATTTGCCGCATTTTTCTCGCGGAAGTTTTGGAAGGAAACCGCCATTACAGATTTACTTTTTATGTAACGAAGATTAATCGGAGCGTCGGCCTGGGTTCAAAGGTTGAGGCGACAACGGGAAACTACGTTCTATGTTCTCATCAAAGATGCCAGGTTTTTGCAAAAGCGAAGAATGCCCTTCGTCACACGAATTGCTCGAGTTTCAAAACGGCGACCTGCCGCGGACACGCGGCGGTGAAATCCGCAAGCACCTGGTCTCGTGCGAATTCTGCTCCGCCGAAGTCGAATTCTATTCTCACTATCCTCAAGAGGAAGCGTTGGGCGAATCGGCCGAGAGCACGGAAATTCCCGCCCCGTTATTCGAACTGGCCGAAGCCCTGCTAAAAAACCGTTATGCTGATTCGAGTTCTCTTAATGTTCTATTGAGAGAGAGTGATGAACTCATAGCCGATATGAGATAGCTGACCAATCGCACCGAAAGATCAAGATATAAAAACTAAAAAGAGAGGACGCAGCCTTGCTTTTCAGATAAGCCCCTTCCGCACGGCCGCGATGGTCGTTTCGCAGCCGCAGAATGGGTCGAGAACAATGTCGCCCACCCTTGCGGCGCCGGCGTGAGGGCGTGTGATCTGGTCAAAAGTGAAGGTACTCTAAGCTCGCGCAGAGGCCGCCTGAAGGCGGGGCTCAAAGCTCTTACTCAGGATTGTCTTTTATATATTGTTCAAATTTCTTCTTATCCGGGTCGTTCGGCACCTTTGTGAGGAAGATTTTGTATTCGCGTGATGCCAGGTTTCTTGCACCGGCGAGATCGTAGAGGCGGGCCATCAGCAGATGGCATTCGGCCATGCCGATCGGGTCGAGCCTGATCGCCTGGTTGAGCGCTTCCAAACCGAGCGAACCCTTGCGAATTTGCAAATAGGCCTCGCCGAGCATCCGGTAGGCGCTCCCCGATGTTGGGTCAGCGGCGACCGCCTGCTTAAATATCTCCACTGCCGCTTCAAACTGTTTCTGAACGGCGCGCAGCATTCCGAGGTTTATCAGAGCCGGGGCATAATCCGGTTTTAGCTCAAGCGATTTGCGAAACGCCGTTTCCGCATCGGACAAAGACTGCCGCGCAAGATGCAGCGATCCCAATTTCGCCCACGCCACGAAATCCGCGGAATCTATCGCGAGGATTTCCCCAACATACTTGATCGCCTTTTCCACATTCTTCCCACTTTCGGCATCAGCGGCGCGTCTGTAAAGGTCGGCGGTCTTTTCATTTCGCGGACGCGAAAGCTTTGCCGAAATAACGCCGGGCGGAGCGGAGCGGGTGCCGGTCAGTTGGATCTCGAGATCGTCACGCTGATGCTCCGGCCCCAAAAACGAAAGCGACCTGCGAACCGCCTCGACTCCGTCAACCTCGACGATCAACGTGCCACTGCCACCTCCACCACCGCTTCTCCTAAAACAGTAATTGCCCGAGTTTTCAATTGTAAGCCGCCTCGATTGCCGAGCGTCGAGGTAATTAACCGAAACATTGGGAAATTTGACGCTTCCTTCAAGACCTTTTAGCAGGATGCGGCCATAAATATAGGAAACCTTCGCACCAGGTTCGTCCCGCGTCGGCGTAAACCCAAACTGGCTGCAAATTTCGTCTACCTGCGCGCCGGCACCGCCTGCAAGCACGGCCAATAGAAGCATAATTCGCGCGAAACGACTCGGTGTTTTCACTACAATGTCTCCCGATTGATTACCGATCACGATGTGCTATTGATATTCCAATAAGCAGAAGAAGTCAAGCAAAATCATGCGACGGCGTCTTCGTTCAGACGCTGGTCCTGGCCTGCTGGCGAGAGGCCCTCAAGTTTGAACTCTGAACCACCATGCCGCCTGAAACCGCAGATCAGAACATGACAAAAAAGCTTCGCCATTGCGGGCGAGGTCTTTTTTGCGTTCTGGAAGAATCGCTCAACGGCACTCAAACGCGAAGATCAGGGAAGCCGCGTACGAATCCAGAGCGATTCGCCGCGGGCAGGCGGACCGCCTGCGGTCCTGGTCGCAAGGGGGCAATCTTTACAGCTTGAATCCGCCTCTTGTCAGCATCGTTTCAAAATTTGTCTTGTCGACGGCTTTGATGTAGGCGTCCATCGGTTCGACGAGGCCGTTTTTTACGTGTTCGAATAGGGAATCGTTGAGCATGACCATACCATGGTTTTTGCCGGTCTGCATCGCGGACGGGATTTGGAATGTTTTGCCTTCGCGGATCAGGTTGCTGATGGCGGGCGTGATGATCAGAACTTCCAGAGCGGCGACGCGGCCTCCGCCTTTTTTCGGGAGCAATGTTTGCGCGATGACGCCTTTTAGCGACTCGGACAACATGACGCGAATTTGCTGCTGGCGGTCGGCGGGGAACTGGTCGATGATTCGGTCAACGGTCGATGGCGCGGTCGTCGTGTGCAGCGTTCCGAACACAAGGTGGCCTGTTTCGGCGGTCTCGATGGCGATAGAGATGGTTTCCAGATCGCGCATTTCGCCGACGAGCAGAATGTCGGGGTCTTCGCGAAGAGCGGCACGGAGCGCGTCTTTGAAACTGTCGGTGTGGTTGTGTACCTCGCGTTGATTGACCAGGCATTTCTGATTTTCGTGGGTGAATTCGATCGGGTCTTCGATCGTAATGATGTGGTCTTCGCGATTCTTGTTTATCGAATCGACCATCGCGCACAGCGTCGTCGATTTGCCCGAACCGGTCGGGCCGGTGACTACGACCAGACCCTTCGAGAGCGAGCAGAGGTCCATTATCGCTTTTGAGAGACCAAGCTGTTCGGCGGTGAGGATTTTGGTCGGGATTATCCTGAAAACGCCGCCCATGCCCTTGCGATCCATGAATACGTTGCATCGAAAGCGGGCGAGATTTGGTATCTCGTAGGCGAAATCGGTATCGTGGCGGGCCGCGAACTCTTCCTGATTCTTGTGCGGCATGATCGAGGTTAGCAGCGAGCGCATCGCGCCCGACGTCAACTGCGATTCACCCTCGCGGAGCTGCGCCATTTTGCCATCCTTGCGGATCATCGGCGGCATGCTGACCGAAAGATGCAGATCGGACGCCCCGATTTCAGCCATTTGGTGGAAAAGCGAGTCCATCCTGGCAGCTTCGGCTTCGTTGGCCTGGGCCGGAACGAACTCTGCTTCGGCGGCCGGCGGCGGCGGATAATAAGCTGGCGGAGGTTGGGACGGAACAGACTCCGCCCGGGCTTCGGGTGGCGCGTAGGACGCTTCGACGGGCGGCGGCTGCATCGCGGGAACATATGCAGGCGGAGCCTCAGATTGAACTTGCGGTGGAGGCTCGTAGGTTTCTTGATTCATTTCGATGTGTTCGAGCGTCGGCGGAACATAACCGCCAACTTCAAAATCATCACGTCTTCCCGGCGGCTCGTAAGCCGCCGTATCGGAGAAAATCGTCTGATATTCTGGATCGTTAAACGCTACGACCTCAATTTCCGGAGCACCGGTTGCGCTCGGTACGTATTCGGGGGCCGTAACCGCCTCTTCGAAGATCACGTCGGGAAGCGTCGATGTGTCAACCGATTCCGCTGTCGCCGCGTCATATGCCAGCGACGAGCTTTCGAGATCATATGACGGTGCCGGGAACGATTCGGAATCCATAAATCTCTGCGGCATAGGTTCCGACGGCAGCATCGCGGGGATGTAGGGCGTTCCGAGTTCGGCCGCGTACGCCGGGGCAACCTCGGGCAAAGGCTTCGGCACACTGATCGAAGCGCCCGAATCGCTAAGCATCGGGCGAATCGTCACGATAAATCCGGCCGGCGATTTCTGCACCATAAAGTTAAAGTTGCCCAGATCATGCGGGTGAACAAACTCAATCTCAGAGTTGTGCGGCAACGCCGATTTTGCGTCCGGCGGTATCAAGGGGAAAACCATCATGCTGATCTGCGTACCCATCAGCGGCACATTGGCGACGTCGGTTGTCCGGTTTTCGGCGACGAGATACGGGTTTCTGTCTGGCTCCAGCCGTAGCTCATCGCTGCATGAGGAGAGAAGGGATTGCAGGTATTCGTTTAACTTTTCCATAGGTCGGGGGTGATGCGGGGATTGAATTGAGTGTCGAGCTGAAAAGCTCTAAGTGGAGAATAACACAGCTAACGGTAGTTGTCAGCAAGTTTTTGACTGGAGCGGCGAGCATCTTGCTCGCCATAAAAGCGGTGTTGCCAGCAGGATGTCAGCGGCTCTGGTCAGATCGAAACAGCTTCACGATACTCGCCCCAGACTTTGCGCAGACGGTTGCTGATCTCGCCGACAGTGACATGGGCTTCGACTGCGGCGAGAATGCGGGGCAGGAGATTCTCGGTTCCGCGGGCTGCGTCTTCGATGGAGTTTAGAGTTTGTTCCGCTAAATTCGAGTCTCGTTTCGCCCGCACGGCTTGGGTTCTGGCGACTTGTTCGCGTTCCAGTTTCTCGTCGAGGCGCATAATCGGGATTGGCTCTTCGTTTTCAGATTGGAACCGATTCATGCCAACCACAACCGCTTCACCCGTTTCGACGGCACGCTGATACTGGTATGCGGCTTCCTGTATCTCGGTTTGGACGTAGCCGATCTCGATGGCGCGGAGCATGCCTCCCATAGCGTCGATCTTTTCAATATAATCTTTGGCGATCTGTTCAAGCCGCGTGGTCAACTCCTCGATGGCGTAACTGCCCGCAAGCGGGTCGACCGTGTCGGCGACGCCGGATTCGTGGGCGATGACCTGCTGGGTGCGCAGAGCGATGCGGGCCGCGTTTTCGGTCGGCAAACCAAGGGCCTCGTCGAGCGAATTCGTATGCAGGCTCTGCGTTCCGCCAAGCACGGCGGCGAGCGCCTGGATGGTTGTGCGGACAACGTTTACTTCGGGCTGCTGCGCCGTAAGCGTCGATCCGGCGGTTTGAGTATGAAAACGCAGGGTTAGCGACTTTGGGTCGTTCGCTCCAAATCTTTCTTTCATGATGCGCGCCCAAAGCCGCCTGGCCGCGCGAAACTTTGCGATCTCTTCCAGCAGATTGTTATGCGAATTAAAGAAGAACGAGAGCCTCGGAGCAAATTTATCGACATTGAGGCCGACATCTATTGCCGCCTGTACGTAGCAAATCCCGTCGGCGAGGGTAAACGCTAATTCCTGCGCGGCCGTCGATCCGGCCTCGCGAATGTGATAGCCGGAGATCGAGATCGTATTCCAATTCGGCACCTCGGCTGCGCAGTAGGCAAAGGTGTCCGTAATCAATCGCAGCGAAGGCGTGGGCGGATAAATGTAAGTGCCGCGAGCGATATATTCCTTTAGGATGTCGTTCTGGATCGTCCCGTTAACCTTGTCAAAACCTACGCCCTGCCGACGAGCAACCGCCAGATATAAACACAACAGTGTCGATGCGGTCGAGTTTATTGTCATCGACGTCGAGACCGTATCCAGCGGAATCCCGTCGAGCAGCGTCATCATGTCGTCGAGGCTGTCGATAGCGACGCCAACCTTGCCCACCTCGCCGGCGGCAAGCGGATCGTCGGAATCGAGTCCGATTTGTGTCGGCAGATCAAACGCGACGCTCAGACCGGTCGTACCCTGCGACAACAGATATTTGTATCGCTCATTCGATTCTGCGGCGGTCGCAAATCCCGCGTACTGCCGCATCGTCCAAAATTTGCCGCGATAAAGGTTGCCGCGAACGCCCCGCGTGTACGGAAACTCGCCGGGAGCTCCCAGATCTTTCGCGTAGTCGATTGAGGAGATGTTTTTCGGATTGAAATCGGCGGGTAGCTCAATGCCCGACGAGGTCTGAAAAGATTCACGACGTTCTGCCATATCGGGAGTTAGCATAGCACAGGGAGTGCGGACACTCTTATCCGCCCTACGCTTTGGGTTAGACTTTTCGTGCCGTTCCCTCATTGCGGACAGGGGGTGTCCGCGCTCCGCTCTTGCGATGCTCAAACACCTGCCGCTCGATAAGCTAGATAAGGTCTAGGCTTTGTTGCAGCAGTTGAAAGATGAGTAATTTTCTTCGGGCTTTGCCCCTGATGAGCGGAAACGGCTGTGCCTTTCCGTATCGATGCCACACCCATCCTCGCGGCTACGCCGCCGATTGGAGGCATAGCCCCGATGATCCTTAATTAACGCTTGACGGAAAGGCATAGCCGTTTCCGCTCATCAGACGGCACAGCCGTAGAACCGCAGAAGAAGGAGTAAAAAAAAGCCTGCCCATCGAGATGAGCAGGCTTTTATTAACATTACCAAAGTTTCCGTTTACGGAATCTTCAATTCCTGTCCCGGATAAATCTTGTCGGGATGGTTGAGGACATCGCGGTTGGCGTCCCAGATGGCTTTCCATGCGATGCCGTATTTGCCGCCGATTTTGCTCAGGCTGTCGCCTGAGACTACGGTGTAGGTGTTAGCACCGCCGCCGGCGTCGCCGGAGCCAGTTGTGATGTTAAGAATGAGATCGCTAGACGCGAAATCGGGATCGAGACGTTCGTATTCGGCCCAAAGCTCGGCCTTTGCTTCGTCGCTCGGAGCGGTTCCAGTGACGTGTAAAACTCCGTCGCCCTCGCTCAACTCATAGGTCGTGCCGTTGGCATTCGCGAGTTCGAGAAGCGATGCATATTTTTCTTGTGACATAATTACTCCTTTTTTCGCCTATTTGTTGAGGTTATTGATAACTTTTTTAGGTTTAGCTTCGTTGGCAACCATCATGACTTCGGCCACTTTTGCCTTGTCAACCTTGCCGCTTAGCGTTACCTCTCCATTTGCAACCGTTACGGTTACGCCTTCGATGGCCTTCTTCTTCAGGCCTTCACTGATTGTGCCTTCGAGCATCTTGTCGGGTGACGGTGGCGGTGGCGGCGGTGGCGGCTTCAGCGTTAGCTTATTGTCAACCGATTTAACGCCCTCGACCTTGGCCGACGCTTCCGCTTTATTTTTGACCGTGATGTCCGCGACCTCGCCGGTCAGTGTTGCCACGCCGTCTTTAACGGCAACGGTGACGCCGGTGACCTTATCCGCGGCCAGTTTGTCCGTGACCGCTTTCGCAAGGTCGGCGTCGCTTTTGCCACACGCGCTCAAAAACAAAGCGATGGCCAAAGTTAGAACTGTAAAAACTTTAACTTTCATTTTTCCTCCTGAAAAATTCTCTCGATTATTTGAATTTATTATCGCAAATATCCTTCATATAGGCGATACCAAGCAAGAAATCCCTGCCCCAAAACTTCGGGGGCGAGTCTTAATTATTTAGTAAAAATATATTGATTTAAAATTCAAATTTTCGCAACAGGGAAGTGCGAAATTAAGAAAAAATTTCTTCGGCGATATTTCTCGCGACGTCGAATGAGGTGTAGTCGGGGCGGACGATAAAATGCCAGTCGGCGAGGCAGTAAAGTTTTTGCCTTTCCTCGAACAGTTGACGGGCGCTCGTCTTGTTGCGGGCCAGCGGGCGGTCTTTCCGCGAAAAGCTGATGTTTAGCCAGCAGTGCTCAAACGACGATTCGAGCCAGACGGTTGTATAGCCATGAAATTTCAAAAGCTCCCGGTTGGCCGGAATAGTCCACGTCCCGCCGCCAAGCGAGAGAATGCGTGCGGCGGATTCGTTTAGAACACGCTCGAGATATTTTGTTTCCAGCGTTCGGTAATGCTCGACTCCGTCAACGTCGATGATCTCGGCAACCGTGCGGTTCTCGTGATTCTCGATAAACAGATCGAGATCCATCCGCCTGGATTTGATCATATGGGAAAGGTGACGAGCGACGCTCGATTTTCCAACGCCCATGAAACCTGTCAATGCTATGCGAATATCTGCGGTCATCACAAAAAAGGGTTTGCCCGCGAATAACGCGAATAAGAACCAATTCAAATTTTATCTGCTATTCGCGTTGATTAGCGTTGTTCGCGGGCAAGCGTAATTTAGTTTACAACGCCGGCCAGGGTTTCAAAGAATCCGGGGAAGGAAACATCGGCACATTCGGCTCCGGCTATTTCCGTTTCACCGTCCGCAAGAAGTCCCGCAATCGCGAAGGCCATCGCTATTCTATGGTCGCGAAACGCATCGATCGCTGCACCCTTCAGGTCTGATCTCGCGACACGAAAACCATCGGGAAACTCGGTTACATTTGCGCCCATTCGCTGCAGATTTTCCACAATTGCGGCGATGCGATCCGACTCCTTGACTCTCAGTTCGGCCGCGTCGCGGATTTCGAGACCGGAATCAATCTGAGTTCCAAAGACTGCGAGGATCGGTATTTCGTCGATCAGGTTGGCAATTATCCTACCCCTCAAAATCGGTGTTGCGTTGGGTTGCACAGATCGAATACCGCCACGAATCCGAAGTGTCGCGACAGGTTCGTTGCACCTTTCGTTCACTTCCAAGATCTGGATATCCGCCCCGAGATCGAGGAGAACGTCGAAGATTGCCCGCCTTGATGGGTTGAAACCGACATTTGGCAGCGTAATATCCGAGCCTTGCAAACACGCGGCCGCGACCATAAAGAATGCGGCGGACGAGATGTCGGATGGGATAGTGATATCACGCGCCGTTAGCAACGCGTCTCCGTTAACCGAGATGCTCGTTCCATTTTCGGCAGCATCGGTCGCGACATCGACGCCAAACCACCGAAGCATCCTTTCGGTGTGATCACGGGTTTGAACGCTTTCCAGCACACTTGTTTTGCCGTCCGAATTGAGCCCCGCGAGCAGTATGCACGACTTTATCTGCGCGGAAGCGACCGGAGGCGAATAATTGATCGCGGTGACGGGGTTTTTACCCGAAATTGTGAGCGGGGCACTGCCTTCGTTTGACGTGATGATGACGCCCATTTCGCCCAGCGGCTTGATGACACGCTTCATCGGCCGCGCTTGGAGCGATTCGTCGCCGATCATCGTCGATTCGAACTTCTGTCCGGCAAGTATTCCCGCTAGCAGACGCATGGTCGTACCGCTGTTGCCAGAATCGAGAGCGTTCGCCGGTTTTGCGAACCCGCTTTTTCCGACGCCTTTTATCTTAACCGTGCTGTTTTCGCGAAGAATACTTACGCCCAGAGAGGCGAGGCACGACAAGGTCGAAGCACAGTCGGCGCTCGTGGCGAAATTATCGATCCGAGTCTCCCCGATGGCCATTGCGGCGATCATCGCGGCCCGGTGCGATATTGATTTATCGCCCTGTAATTGGATTGTTCCGCGAAGGGATTTTGCCGCACTAATCTTCATATTTAGCATCTTAGACCGAATACGGCGTGTTTGTCTTGACAGCAACTCACGTAAACGGCTAACTTACCTAACATATATTTGTGTCCGAGATACGTGAAATAGAGTTGCCCAGCCGCATCGAGTCCGTCGAGGAAGCGGCGACGATGGCTGATGAATTCGCCAAAGCCCAGGGATTTGGCGATGAAGTTATCTTTGCGATCGATTTGGCGATCCGCGAATCGGTTGCAAACGCGGTCAAGCACGGCAACAAATTTGACGCGGGCAAAAATGTTGAGATCAGATTTGCCGATGTGCCTGAGGGGTTTGAGATAACGGTGCGTGACTTTGGCACCGGATTTATGGTCGAAAACATTCCAGACCCGACAAATCCGGAAAACTTATTGAAAACAAACGGCCGCGGGATTCTTTTTATGCGGTCGTTCATGGATGAGGTCGAATGGTCAAACCCGGAAGGCGGCGGGCTGATTGTGAAAATGTTGAAGAAAAGGTAAAAATGGAAAATGGAAAATGCTACTCACTATTCGCTATTTTCCATTTTCCATTTTCCACTTTCCACTTTTTAAGTTAGACTTTGCTATCGCAATCAATTAAATAGACGAGGAGATAAAAATGGCTGATATTACGATTACTGAGCGCCAGGCGGGCGATGTTACGATTCTGGATTTGGCAGGAAAAGTGACGATTGGCGAGGGCAGCGTTGCGTTGCGGACGACAATTCGCCGTCTGCTTGGCGAGGGCAAAAACAAGATCCTGCTCAATTTGGCGGGTGTCGGTTATATCGATTCGAGCGGCATCGGCGAGCTGGTTTCGAGCTTTACCGCTGTCAAAAAAGAAGGCGGCACTTTAAAACTTTTAAGCTTAACCCAAAAGATTCAGGATCTTCTCGCGATCACAAAACTCCTGACCGTTTTTGACACCTTCGATGAAGAAGGCGAGGCCCTGAGCAGCTATAACTAGGGCGTTATCAAGTTTAGATTTCACAAAAGGATAAAGGGACATTTGCCGATTCCTTTATCCTTTCGTTTTTGTGATACATCCTTAAGTGGCTGCGACTCATCTTTCCATTGAGGCCAGAACCACCTGCGGTAGCGGGTGGTTGACACATACATGCGTCAAATTTTTATTTGTTTACTATTTTTCGTTTTCGTGATTGCCGCCGCAGGGCAGAACGTCCCGGCGGGCTTTGATCTGTCTAATTACGGGGTTCGCATCGAACCGGACAAACGGCTGATCATGGTGCTGGCGACCCTCGAAATGGCGACGACTAAAAACGCCGAAGGCAAAGACGAAAGGCTCATCAATACGCCGCTCTCAGAAAAAAACTTGAGGTTTCGCGAACAATTGCTTTCAGACAATGTTGGCTTGAATGAGGATTTGCGTCGGCGAATCTCGACTTTTGTAACGCAGTATAAAAAACGCCATCCGAAAACTTCAGACGCCGATACGATCGCGCCGTTTATCTCAATGGCATATACGTTGACGCCCGTGCCAGAGCTAGCCGATCCGGTTATAACGGGTGATCTGCCGGGAAGCCTGCTCGATGTCCTCGATTTCGCGCCGCTTGTTCGAGAATTTTATCGTCGCGGCGCGATAAGCTCTAAGCTTGACGACTATGTGAAAGATTATCGTACCGATGCCGACGGCATTCTCAGGACTTCGGCCCGCGAGATGGTCAGCGAACTTCTCGATTATCTACACACCCGGCCGCGGCTGATCTTTACCGAGCGGGTCAAGATCGAGACGCAAAAAGACAAAACAAAAAAGGGAACGCTGCAAAAGGTCGAGGTGCGTGAGCGTGAACGACGGTTCTACCTCGTGCCTGAGCGGTTAGCCGCTAAAAACAACGTCAATTTTCTAAACATTCGGGACGATTACTACGTCATCGTGCCGCCGGACACTGATTTGAGCTTCTCCGAGGCCCGCCGTGCGTTTCTGCAATTTGTGATCGATCCGCTTGTGTTGAGCAATTCGAGAGAGATCACCGCCGTCCGGGATTGGGTCAAACCGCAATTGGACGAACGGCGTAAAACGGACCCAAATGTCTCTCCTGATGTTTTCCTGGCAGTTACGCGTTCGCTGGTCGCCGCGGTCGATGTCAGGCAATCGGAGAATTTGCGTTCAAGAATCGCGACCGAGCAGGCACGGGAAAAGATCGCGCGACTGAAGACCGACGACGAGAAGAAGAAACTTTCGGCCGAGCTTGAAAAATTCAAGCAATCGTTAGCTGACGAAGCTGCATTGCAGCTCTACGAGGACTTCGAAAAAGGCTCGGTTCTTTCGTTTTATTTTGCCGAGCAGTTGAAAGGAATCGAAGATTCGGGATTCGACATCGCGTCATCGCTGCGTGAAATGATTGCGTCGTTCGACGCCGCGAAAGAAACCAATCGTGTGGCGGGATCAGCGGAGGCCAGAAAACGGGCGCTCGCCGCCCGCGAGGAACGAAGGAAAAATCCCGAAACGCGAACTGCCGGTGCCGAAAATCCGGTGACGGCAAGTCTCTTGGCAATTCAAAAGCTAATTGACGACAAGGATTACGCAAAAGCGGCCGCCGACCTCAAACAACTTCAGGCAAAGAACCCAACCGAGCCGCGAATCCATTACACCATCGGCCGCGTCGCCGCTCTCGCGGCCATCGGTGTCGAGGACGAAGACCTCCTGGCACGACAACTTCTTGACGCCAAGGTTGCTTACGAGAATGTCCTCCGAACCGCTACGCCCACTACTGACAAGCCTCTTCTCTCACTGACTTATGTCGCTCTCGGTAGGATATACGAGCATTTCAATAACAACAGTTACGCCGTAAAACTCTACGACGAGGCCATCAAAATGGACGATGTCCCCGGCGGCGGGTTCCGCGAAGCGATGGCCGCGAAGCAGCGTTTATTGAAGCCTTAGTAAGGTACGACAGGCTGCCGAGCCTGTCGATCAAG
>JANPCJ010000144.1:0-9820 GCA_031430895.1 Chloracidobacterium sp.
GCGCGAATGCGTTCGGCGTCGTGAATCGTCTCCTGATCGCCCTCGATAACACCGATCTCAAACTCATTTTTTAGATCGACAACCGTGCGTTCGAGCAGGCTGGTTTTACCAGAGCCGGGCGAACTGACCAGATTTAGCGCCAAGATACCTTTGCCAGCAAACCAGCCTCGATTTCGCTCGGCAATGAATTGATTTTTGCTGAGAATCTCTTTTTCCAGTTCGATTGTTCGGCTATGAGCAGTAGCGGTCAAAGCCGAATCATTGTGCGAATGACTGTGTTCGTGAGACTGATCGTGGTCGTGAGAATGAACATGCGGATGGCCGTGCTCGTGATGATGTACAGCCTCTGACTGCTTTTGCCTACTGCCGCTGCCAACTGCTGCCGCTTCTGCCGACTGCTGCTGCCTACCGCCACCGCCAACGGCGGTCGCTTCTGCCGACTGCCGCTGCCAACTGCCAACTGGCTCCCCGTGGCTGTGCGAATGGCCGTGCGCATGGGCCTCATCGTGCGACATCAGGACCTGATCGCCGGTTTCGGCATTTACGACGGCGATTTGATCGGATTCGGAGCATCCGCAAGTTACACACATAAATTTAAACCTCCATCTCTTTCACTTTTAATTCTTCGCCGGCGATAATTTTTAAATTATTGCTGCCACAGGCGCATCGGCCAACAAGTTCTTTTAGCTCGACTATTGAATCGCAGGCGAGACAATTCGCTTTGCCGGGAATCTCAAGTATTTCGAGGGTCGCACCTTCGACGACAGTTCCTTTAGCAACAATGTCAAAGCAAAATCGCACGGCGTCGGGCAGAATCGCACTTAGTTTGCCGATCTCAAGCGTGACGCGCTTGACCGCTTCGCCGCCGGAATTTTCGGCGCAAATGGCGATGATGCTGCGAGTGATGCCTAATTCGTGCATATGTTCGGTTGTCAGCGGTCGGTTGTCAGTAGTCAGATGCGGAATTTTGATTCTGACAACTGACAACCGACTACTGACAACTAGCAGATTCGCGGCAATTGTTCGCCGACGAGCAGATCGACGATGCGGCCGCCGCCGAATGATGTGTTCATTACGACAACGCCTTCGGGTGAATCGACGACTTCGCCGATGATCGCGGCTTCGCGTCCCGCTTCGTGGCCTCGCATCACTTCGACGAGATTATCCGCAAAATCAGGCGGTACGATGGCGACGAGTTTCCCTTCGTTGGCGAGATAAAGCGGGTCAAGGCCAAGCAGTTCGCAGGCTCCTTTGACGTTTTCGCGGATCGGCAGATCGGTTTCGTTTATTCGAATACTGACGTTTGAGCTTTCGGCAAATTCATTAAGAACGGTTCCAAGACCGCCGCGCGTCGCGTCGCGCAGACAATGGATATCGGGACAAGCGGCGAGCATTGTTTTGACCAGATCGTGCAGCGGCTGGCAGTCTGTTTTGACATCTGTCTCGATCGCAAGCTCATTGCGGGCAAGCAATATCGCACAGCCGTGATCGCCGAGATAGCCATTAATGATGATCTTGTCGCCGGGCTGCGCACGTTTTGCCGAGATATTTACACCAGCCGGAATTACCCCGACACCGGATGTGTTGATAAAGAGTTTGTCTGCTGCGCCGCGTTCGACGACCTTTGTGTCACCGGTAACGATCGAAACGCCCGCCGCATCGGCCATTTCGCGCATTGTCGCAGCGACCTGGCGAAGAATATCAACCGACAGACCTTCTTCTAAAACCATTCCGCATGATAAATACAGCGGCTTCGCTCCGCACATCGCGAGGTCATTCACCGTTCCGTTGATGGCGAGCGAACCGATATTGCCGCCAGGAAAGAATAGTGGATTCACAACATAACTGTCCGTCGTAAACGCCAAGCGGTCGCCTTTTGCGGCAAGATCGGCGAGGCACATCACGGCCTGATCTTCGAGCGGAGCAAGCAGTGGATTATGAAACGCGGCCAGAAAAACGTCCTCGATCAGGTCACGCATCTTCTTGCCGCCGCTGCCGTGCGCCATGTTTATGGTCGTCTCACGGAGACGACTAACACGTTTTTGTCCCGCATTTTCGTCAGACATAAGATTTAGAAATTAACCACGGATGGACACGGATAAACACAGATAAGAAAACGATATTTTTTTGACCAATTTTATATCTTCCCCCGATTTATCTATGTCCATCTGTGTTTATCTGTGGTTAATTAAACTCCTGCCGCCTCGCGTTTTGGTATTTGTATGCGGCCATAGTTGTAATACGCCGCACACGCTCCTTCGCTCGAAACCATCAGAGCACCGAGCGGCATATCGGGTGTGCATTGTGTGCCAAAAACTTTGCAATCTTTTGGTTTGATGACGCCTTTGAGCACTTCGCCGCACTGGCATGATTTCGGGTCGGCGATCTTTAGGTTTGGAACGGGGAATTTCGCCTCGGCGTCCCACCGAGCATATTTTTCGCGGATGCGGACACCCGAATGGTCGATTGAGCCAAGACCGCGCCATTCGAAAAACTCACGCAATTCGAACACTTCCTGCACCGCGGAAAGTGCCGGGTCGCTGCCGTGTTCGGGGACGATGCGGTTGTATTGGTTTTCAACCTCGCTACGGCCTTCGGCAAGCTGTTTGATGACCATGTACATCGAATGCAGAATATCGAGCGGCTCAAAACCCGCAACAACGATCGGTTTTTTGTAATGATCGGCTATAAAATCATATGGCCTGATGCCGATCACCATACTCACATGGCCGGGCCCGAGAAAACCGTCGATCTCAAGATGCGGAGAATCGAGAATCGCCTTGATCGTCGGGATGATCGTAATGTGATTGCAAAAAAGCGAGAAATTTTTGACGCCGTCCTTGTGGGCCTGCAAAATGGTTAGTGCGGTGCTTGGCATCGTTGTCTCAAAACCGAGCCCAAAGAAAATAACTTCTTTATCCGGATTCTCGCGCGCGAGTTTGAGAGAATCGAGCGGCGAATAGACCATTCGCACATCCGCGCCTTCCGCCTTCGCCTGGAGCAGGCTCTTCTTCGACCCCGGAACGCGCATTGCGTCGCCAAAAGTCGTAAATATCACATGAGGGATCTCGGCGAGAGCGACACAATCGTCAACCCGGCCCATCGGCAGAACGCAGACCGGACACCCCGGCCCGTGGACAAACTCAATCTCCGGCGGCAGCATTTGATTTAACCCATAGCGAAAGATCGAATGCGTATGCCCGCCGCAGACCTCCATTATCTGAATGCACCGCTTGCCCTTGAGATCGATCCTTTTTACAAGTTGCTCGATCTCATGAATAAGGGTCTGAGCTTTGACCGGATCGCGAAATTCGTCTACATACTTCATATAAATCACCAAGAGTTTTCACCACAGATGGACACAGATAAACACGGATAAGACGACTTAAAGAGATAGAACCGTTAATAAAAACCACCAAAAAATATCTGTGTCCATCTGTGTTCATCTGTGGTTAATTTCTTTTTAATCCGCCACGCTTGTCAGCGAGTAGCGTGTGGACCAAGTCCCAGAGAATGTGATAGATCATCACGTGGCATTCCTGCACACGGTGAATGCTGTCGCTCGGTGCGACGAGGCAATGATCGACATTCGAACTTGTCAGCATATTGCCACCAGTGCCGCCGGCCAGACCGATGGTTGCGATGCCCATTTCTTTCGCTTTTCCGAATGCATTTATCAGGTTTTCCGAGTTGCCGCTTGTAGAAACGCCGATCAGGGCATCGCCTTTTCTGCCCTGAGCGATGACCTGACGAGTGTAAATATGCTCAAAGCCGACATCGTTGCCAACAGCGGTGATCATCGCCATGTCAGACACGAGACTAATCGCCGTCAACGCCGGACGCCCGGCCGTTACCGGATGCTGAAACTCTACCGCTATATGCGCGGCGTCACAGCTCGAACCGCCATTGCCCATCGTCAGAATTTTACCACCCGATTCGTAAACATCGGCGATTGCGTGGGCGACAGAGACGATCAGATTGGCGTTTGTTGAAAAAAACTCCTCTTTTACTCTCGCACCATCGTCCGCTTTTTGTTTAACCGACTCGATCAGTGCAGCATCCATCCGCACCGGATCCTGCCGTTCGCCGTGAAGGAATGGGTAGAGGAAATTTGTTGAATTTGCAGTCATACGCATTTCGTCGATAGTCCAAACTTTTTCATTTTCAGTCCGCGAAGCGGATGAAAGCATAAAGACCCGTGCGTAAGCACGGGGAAAATCACAATCATCCGAAAAGCCCGCGAATGCGAGCGACAGCACCCGTAAAATCGCACTGTCGCAGTCTTCGACAGCTCTAAACAATTCCTCTCGCCGACCCGTGCTCACGCACAGGGCTTTATGCTATCGCCATCTTCGATGGCTTAAACCCGAGTCAGGCCGCACCTGAGGTTCGCATAGCCGCGTGTTCGGCCTGAATTTCACCCATTTCTGTGAGAAGCTGCAGCGTATTCGCCGCCTCCTGTTCGTCGATCCGGCTCATCGCAAAGCCGACGTGAACCAAAACCCAATCGCCGATGCACGATTCGGGCGAGTGTTCCTCGTCAACTATGCACGAGATATTGATCTGCCGATGTACGCCACCGACATCGACGGTTGCAAGTTTATTGACCTTTTCGTCAAGCGAAATGATCTTTCCGGGAATGCCTAAACACATAAATAATTACCTCTAAGAATTTTTGCCACAGATGGACACAGATAAACACGGATAAGAAATAAAAACGATTTAGCCCGACGGTCAAAATTTTTGGATTTATCAGTGTTCATACGTGTTTATCTGTGGTTAAATCCCTTTATTCATCAAGTGAGCCGTCGCGATTGCTGCTTGGCCGAGCGATAGCCCGCCGTCGTTCGAAGGGAAATGACGCTGCGTCAACACATTGAATTCAAGCTGTTCGAGACGCCCTACAACCTGTTCGAGCAATACTTTGTTTTGCCAGACGCCGCCCGACAATGCGACGATTTTTGCGGCATCGTCACCGCTTTCATAACGGTTCAGCTTTTCGATCATTTGAACGATCACCTTTGCCAGACCCTTGTGAAAACGGGCTGCCATTACGGGCGCCGGGGTTTTCAAGACAAGATCGCCGAGCAGAGCCTGCCACATTGCATACGGCTCGATATATGGCAGATTCGAGACCGGCAGCCGCGGGATCGCAAACGGGTAAGCCAACTCATCTTCCTCATTCAGCAGCGTGTCTTCATCGACAATCGCTTCAAGTTCGATTGCACCCTGTCCCTCATAGATCGCCCGTTCCCGGCAGATACCAATCGCCGCCGCAATCGCGTCAAAAAGCCGTCCGCACGAGCTGGCAAGCGGCGAATTGATGCCGCGAGCGATCATCGAATCCAGCGTCTGGCGCGGTTTCGCTTCCAAAAACTTAAATAGTTCGAGTCCGTCATAATTGAGAGCAAAACGCGCCCAGCCCATTTCGGCCATTAGATGAGCGTATGTATTGCGCCACGGCTCCTTCATCGCCTGCTCACCGCCGATCATCGCCACCGGTTTGAACGCTCCGAGACGTTTGTAACCGGAATAGTCGGCGAGCAAAAATTCGCCGCCCCAAAACGTCCCGTCGTCGCCAAAGCCTATACCGTCGAGAGCAACGCCGATGACCGGCGCCGCATTTAAAGGCACCATATTTTCAGCCAGACACGAAGCGATATGGGTATGATGATGCTGCGTCTCAATCAACTGAATTTCACTGTCCTCTGAACGCTGACGTGCCAATTTACTCGACAGATATTCAGGATGGAAATCGCAAGCGAAGGCGGCCGGCTTATGTTGATAGAGCTTTTCATACAGGCCGAGATTGTGCATGTAATCGGTCTGGGTTTCGGCATTCTCGAGATCACCGATGTGCTGCGACACTATCGCTTTGCCGTCACTCAAAAGACAAAATGCATTTTTGAGCTCGCCGCCAAATGCGAGTATCGGCGGAGATTTCTCAAAACCTTTTGGCATCACAAACGGGGATGGTGCGTAGCCACGCGCCCGCCGGAGAACACGCGGCTCACCGGCCATAACTTTCAAGACCGAATCATCAACCCGCTGAGCGATCGGGCGGTCGTTCATCACAAAATATTCAGCGATGCGGCCAAGTTTCTTGATCGCGTCAAGGTTATCGATACACTGCGGCTCGTCAGAAGTGTTGCCTGACGTGAGCACGATCGGCCGCGTCATTCGCTTTAAAATCAGATGGTGAAGCGGCGTATTCGGCAACATCACGCCCAGCGTATTTATACCGGGGGCAACGCTTGACGCAATTGCAAGACTCAGCTCCAATGGCGCGGTTCCAAAACGTTTTATCCGTTTATCTTCATCGCTTTCGACCCTAAGTCTTGGGGTTTTGAGCCGTTCTAAAATCACGATCGGGGCGGCTGAGCTCCTTAACATAGTCTGCTCCGTCTCGCCGATCTCGCAAAATTCACGCACGACCTCAATATCGCGCACCATCAGGGCAAACGGCTTGCGCTCGCGGTGTTTCAATTCGCGGAGCCTTGAAATAGCTTCTTCGTTAGTTGCATCGCAAGCAAGTTGAAAGCCGCCGATGCCTTTGATCGCGACAATGTGTCCACGATGAATAAGCGTGCAAGCTGCATCGGTTTCGTCGAGCATCGTAAATGCTTCAGCGGTAAACGGCTTGCCGTCTGAGCGTTCGAGCCAAACCGTTGGGCCGCATTTGTAGCAGGCAACAGGTTGGGCGTGAAACCGCCTGTCAGCCGGCTCGTCGTACTCGGCGCGGCAATCTGCGCACATTTCAAAATCGCGCATTGTTGTTGTCGTCCGGTCATACGGGATATCCTCAATGATCGACAAACGAGGGCCGCAATGTGTGCAGTTTGTAAACGGGTATCGAAAACGGCGGGCGAATGGGTCGAAGGTCTCGGTCCAACACGCCTCGCAGACGGCGGCGTCGGGAACGACACCCGTTTGGACTCTTGTGGTTTTGCTCTCGGTGATAAGAAAATCTATTAGGTTTGCGGAAGATTTGATGATTGTCCGGTCAATTTCATCGATGCGGGAAAGTGTCGGGGCGTTTAGTCGAATTGAAGCGACAAAATCGTTGAGTTCGGGTGCGGTCGCCTGAGCCGTGATCTCGACTCCTTTCCCGTTATTTATGACGGAACCACGAATATTAAACTCTTTTGCAAGCCGCCAAACCGTCGGGCGAAAACCGACGCCCTGCACCAGACCCCGAACCGTGATGCGTTCGGCGGTCAATTTTTCCTCGTCTTGTTTGGCGCCTGAATCAAGCATTCTTAACGAAACGTCGCGTAGCGACAATATGAGTTTAGCCGTGTGCTTTAGCTTACGGTCTACCCGCGAAATTCTTACTCGTCGCGTTAGCGACGACTGATCGACTAAAATTCTTCAACCGTCGCTGACGCGACGGCCTCTCATTAATCGTCGAACCGTGCGTTGAAACGCACGGCTAAATTCACTGGGCCGCTAACGCGGCTGAGGCAGTAGTTGATTCTTTCACTTCATCCGCCACCCGCCACAGCAGCGCCCGGCTGTTGCCGGAATCGCAGACCAAGACTCTATCACCTTTCGCATAAAGCCCGTACGGCCAGCAGATGCTGTCGCGAACGGGCATTTGCCAACGGTTATCGCCTTTGTCCTGAAATGTATATTGGCCCGCCAAAAGCCTCGCCGGAGCACCGGATAAATTGTCGTCTTTGTGCCACCCTAGAATCCGCGAGCTCGCGGTATCGGCGACTAGCAGCCAGTCGCCGACCGCTGTAATTCCATAAGGCATATTTGTACCGGCGGCGATAGGGAAGTAGTTGCTTTGATTATGATCGACGCCGTAAATGTCTTTCTGCCCCAGCACGTAATCGCAAGGTTGGTTATCGGTGTTCGGAATGGCATTCCAGATCATGATGCGATTATTTCCGGCATCGGTCACACACAACCGCCCGCACCACATCGTGATCGCGTGCGGCCAGCGCATGCTTGTGCCGTCCGGCTCATCACCGCCGTTTTCGTCGCGGAGATCGAAATTGTCCTGTCCTAGTATTAAGTCGGCGAACTGGCCGTTTCGTGTCGGCATACCGTTCCACATCAGGACGCGCCGGTTGCCTGTGTCAGCGACCCACAGTTTTTCGCCATCCCAAAATACACCATAGCACCAAAATAAACTGTCCGCGGTCGGGCGATCAGTGCCGCGATTACTCTCGCCGGAAAAAAAATCGGCCTGACCGAGAACGATTATCGGCTGGTTGATTATTCTGGGTCGGCGTTTTGTGCCAAATCAAAATGCGATGATTCCAGGGATCGGCAACGGCCATTCCGTTTCCACAGGCGGCAATGCCGGTGGGAACATTTAGCGAAAAAGCCGAGACCGAACCCTTCGCATTGCGTCCCTCGTGAAAGAAATCGGGTTGGCCGATTACGAAATCCGCCGGAGCGTTGTCTTTGGTCGGCAGCTTTTTCCAGCCAAGCAATCGATGGTGTCCCGTGTCGGCTATCCAAAGGGAATCGTCGTTGAGAATTGCCCCACCACGAGTTCCAAAGATGGCGCTCGGGGTCGGCGTTACGGGTACGGCAAGCTCGACGCCCGTGTCGGTCGTACCCAAAACAACATCCGGCGTCGGCTGAAGCAGCGGACGGGCAATATTTGCCGCCAAATCCGCTATATTTAGCACGGTCGAATTAAGTTTTACCCGTAAAGTTTGAGTCATAAGAGAAATTAGCCACCGATTGACACAGATAAAAACGGTTCAGAACTTATAAATCTTAATGTACTAAAAATATCCTTCTTTTGCCTTATCCTGATTTGTTCTATGTCAATCGGTAGCCGACATTCCTATTCTTCTATCCGCACCTCGACCATGTCGCCAATCACTCTTACTGCATGAACCTTCAATTGCACCTCTGGAACGGTGAGGCATTCGCCGGTTTCGAGCAGGTATTGAAACCCGTGGTACGGACAAGTGATCACGCCGCCGCTGATATCGCCCATTTCAAGCGGCATTCCGAGGTGTGCACAGATGTTTTCGACACAGCTTACGGCATCGCCATTTCGATAGAGCAAAACAGAACGGCCTTTGACGGTCTTTTCGAGCACACGGTTCTCCGTGATGTCAAAGATATTGCACGTTTCCAGCCAATTGGATTTGGCATTCGCGGCGAACGGACTAATGAAATAAAGCTGCGCAGCGCCGTTCGTGTCCGTTTCCGAGCGGCCACGGCTGACTTGATTCACAACGGTGATCTCAGGGCAAAACTCT
Organism: Chloracidobacterium sp.; assembly: GCA_031430895.1. Classification (GTDB taxonomy): domain Bacteria; phylum Acidobacteriota; class Blastocatellia; order Pyrinomonadales; family Pyrinomonadaceae; genus OLB17. The sequence goes on from JANPCJ010000144.1 coordinate 9,234, forward strand.
TTGATGGATTTTTCGATGCCTTCAGTTAGAGTTTGGCTCGAAGCCGGACAGCCATGGCACGAGCCGACAAGCCGGATCTCGACGGTGTCGGGCGGTTTTACCGCGACGAGTTCGACATCGCCGCCGTGCCCTTGCAGCATTGGACGCACCGCCTCGAGAGCTTTTAACACACGCGGTTCCAGTGGTTCTTTGACAAGACCGTGGTAGAGAAGTACGCCATAAACAACGCTGTCTTGTAACGCTTCGCGCAGCTTCAATCCGGCGGACGGGTCATCCTTGAGCGAGCGAATTAAACGCGTCAAGGCCTCTTTGTGCAGTTCCTCGATCGAGTTTTTGAAGGCTCTCGCCGTCAGTAAATAGTTCTCATCCCAACCGGCGACAATTGCCTCGAGCTTATCGATATTACCCGCCAGTCGGTCGAGGTCGGCCGAACTAGTTTGTTTTTGAACTGCGTTGTCGGGCATCTTGATTGTGGCTAAGATAGCACACTTACTACCGTGCGTGTGTCCGCCTTTCTAGTTATATTTCAAATCCTTGAAGAGCCATGGCATCAAGGCTCCGGCAACAATGCCGCCGATCATCGCCGC
>JANPCJ010000145.1:0-2918 GCA_031430895.1 Chloracidobacterium sp.
GTGCCCGGCGACTATGATGGCGACGGGATGACCGATATCGCTACCCTGCGATCCACCGGCGGTCAGATGTTGTGGTCGATCCGTTTGAGTTCTAATTCCAGCGTGTTCACTCAGTTTTGGGGCGTAACAGGAGACATCCCAACACAAGGTGATTACAACGGTGACGGACGAACAGATCTGGCTGTCTGGCGGCCAAACGCCGATCCGACTCAGAACTTCTTTTTCCCATTCAGCATACCGAATGGCAAACTTGCTCCCATTGAATGGGGCCAGATGGGCGATTACCCGGTGGCGAATTACAACGTCCACTAGACCGGAATAAAATCGAGTGATTCTCGGCGAGGCTGTCGGAAAATTCAGTTTTTCGACAGCCTCTCAGTTATGGAACCAACCGAGAGAGTTACCAGAGGGCAGTCAGGAAAGCGGGCTTGCCCCCGCTCTTTCTTTGTTACCGAAGAGCGGGGGTAAACCCGCCTTCCTCACTGCGCTCGTTAGACTCCTTTCTGTTCGTGTTAGTCATGGCCATTGTCCGCACGAGGCCATATTTACGTGCGGGCTACTGACTAGGTTAGAATATCCCCAGCGCGTATGAAAGCAATTATCCTCGCCGCCGGTTTTGGTACGCGGCTGTTTCCACTTACGATCGACCGGACAAAGCCCGCGATTCCGTTTCTCGGCAAGCCTTTGGTCGGTTACGTCGCTGAATACATCGCCAAATTCGGGATCACCGAGATCGTCGTAAATCTTCACCACCAGCCGCAATCGGTTATCGCGGCGCTGGGCGACGGCACCGATTTTGGCGTGTCGATCGATTACACTATCGAGCAGCCCGATATACTCGGCACCGCCGGGGCGCTCGACAATGCTCGTGACCTTTTACAGGACAATACGTTCCTAATCGTAAACGGCAAGATAATCACCGACATAGACATCTCCGCCGCGCTCGAAACGCATAAACGATCAGGCGCGATGGCGACGATGGTTTTGAAACCTAATCTCAAACGCGAGAAATTCACAATGGTCGAAACGGAGGATGGGTTTATCAAACGCTTTGGCCCGCACGCTTCTCCGGTTTCCGAGCTTGAGCTGCGCGACACCGAGCACGAGATCGCGACCCCGCTGATGTTCACCGGCATTCACATTCTCGAACCGCGCGTTTTTGACTATATTGCCCCGGGCATTTATTCCGACACCGTGCCCGATGTCTATATTCCCGCGTTAAAGAAAGGCGAGAAGATCGCCGCCCACGTCACGGATGGCGATTGGCACGAATTATCCACGATTCCGCGCTATCTTGACATCTCGCTCGCGATGATGAAAAGCGGCGACGTCCATTTTGGCCGAAACTGCGTAATGCAGGGTGCCGTCAGCCTGAAGGATTCGGTAATCTGGGATAATGTGACGATCGGCGACGGCGCGACGCTGTATCGAACGATCATCGCCGACGGCGTAATCATTGCACCAGGTGAGCATTTTGAGAACGCCGCGATCGTTTCCGCCGATATGGTCAGGAACTGTAAGGAAATACCGGACAAAGCCCTTCGCGGTTATGTCCAGGGAGACAATTATATCGTGCCGCTGAACTAAAATGTTCCATTTTGCGCTATTTCAACCAAAAGAAAAGAGCGGGGGCAAGCCCGCCTTCCTGACTGTCCTTTGCCGTCTGCTATCGGTCCTGTTTCGACTCGATAAATCTTCCAGCAGACAAAGGCAAAAGCAAGAAACCAACAGACAGTCAGGAAGGCGGGCTTGCCCCCGCTCTTCGGCGATGGTGTATGTCTGATCACGCTGAACGCCTTAGAAAATACCTGAGATCTCGGGGTAAAGACTTCGAGGGCGTCTCGCTCAACGCGGACGCCTCTACGCGCGAGTATTTTCGTATTTCGTGGGACACGGGCACGGCGGTCGCGTGTGTTTACCCGGAAAGATTCGACGCCGTCGAACAGACCTATCTCGATGTTACCCACCTGATGAGATCGGGCGGGCTGCCGGTTCCCGATATTCTCGATGTGGACAGCGATAACGGCGTGATCGTCCAGGAAGACCTCGGCGATACAATACTTCGTGAGGTTTTGATCGATGCCAAGCCGGTTCGCCGGTCGCGGCTGCTTGATGAGGCGATTTCGATAATAGCGCGGATACAAACCGTGACGGACAAGGCGTTTGAGACAGATTCGATCGCGTCGCGACTCAGCTTTGATAAGGAAAAGCTCAACTGGGAATTAAATTTCTTCAAACAGCATTACTTCGAAACCTATCGCGGCCTTCCCCTTTTGCCGGAGGACGACGGGCGGCTGTCGGCCGAGTTTGAAGAACTCTCAAGCGAGCTTGAATCGTTCGCCTCCGTCCTCTGTCACCGCGATTTTCACGCGGCAAATCTGATGCTCGATCAAACGGGACGGATGCGGATAATCGACCATCAGGACGCCCGCATAGGGTCGCCGACCTATGATCTGGTTTCGCTGCTTCTCGACCGCATCACCGAGCCGCCGTCACGCGAATGGCTGGCTGAAAAGCGTCGCTATTTTCTGGATATGCGGACCAGATTCGGCCTCGCGAAGTTGGATGAGGAAGATTTTGCGAACGAGTTTCGCCTCCAAACAATCCAGCGATGTCTAAAAGCGGCGGGAACTTTCTCATTTCAGTCCGCGACACGCGGTAAGCAATATTTCATTCCCTTCATCAAGCCGATGTTCCGCATCTCGATCCGCGCCGCGGAAAGCCTCGGCCGGTTTCCGGCGATTAGGGAAATTCTGACGCGTGAAATTTGACCCGGGGGCTGAGGTCAGAAAAGTTTGATTTGCGGACCTGGTGGAGCTGAAGAGCGGGGGCAAGCCCCATTCGCGCCAAGTTAAGGCCGTAATTGTTGATATAGCATGACATGGAGACGGCGAGAACGTCGCGTATTTCTGGACTTT
>JANPCJ010000146.1:0-7883 GCA_031430895.1 Chloracidobacterium sp.
TTAATTTTGGGTGGGCTTTTTTCAGACCGGGGTGGGTTTGCGAGTGGTTTCTTCGCCGGCCCCGGTACTGGACCCCTGGCGCTACCGCTTCCGGTTCTGACTAAACGAGTTCTTCGCCCTTAGCATTGAGTGTTCGCCGCCACAGCTCGCGATAGGACGTGAATCGAGCGACAAGCATGTTGAAATGATAGCGCTGCGCGTACGATAAATTACGATTGTCGGCGACACGCTTTATGTATGATTCGAGCCGGGCGCGGGCCTCGAGCGGAGCGCGTTTGACCGCGCCGTTAAAATATATGTCGAAATCGATCTTGAGTTTGCGAATATCATCCTCCAAACGCCCGAGCTGTTGGTCGATCTCAGCCGCCTCGTCCTTTTTCGCGTGAACATTTCTGTATAGCTTATTGCCGATCATTGCCATGTGATGAGATTCCCCGCTGGAGCGTACGGGAGCTCCTATTTAATAAAAAAGCTAACACACGCAAATTTCCAGGATTTTTACTGGTTTTCGGTTAAGATATTTTCATGCCGCCCGCGAACGCAGCCGTCTCAAATTCCATGCTCCGCAACCTGCCGTCGGTCGATGTGCTTCTGCGCTCTGGTATCGCTCAGGAGATATTTATTGAGACGGGTGAAATGCATACGGTCGCAATGTTACGCAAGGTGATTGAGGGAATCCGGCAGGACATAATTGAGGACTCGGGCGCGGTTCATACCAAAGGAAGTCTCATGGCCGTCGCGGAACAGAAGCTAACCGCCGAGTGGCAAGCGGAACAAATGACGGGCGTTCGCCGCGTCATCAACGCTACCGGCGTGGTAATCCACACAAATTTGGGACGGGCGCCTCTATCTGAGAAGGCACGGCGGGCGATTTTCGAGGAGGCTTCCGGCTACTGTACGCTCGAATACGATCTCGAAACCGGAAAGCGCGGCGGTCGAGCTCCCCGCGCAGAAAAGCTGCTAGCCGAATTGACCGGTGCCGAGAGCGTCCTAATCGTCAATAATTGCGCCGCCGCCGCGTTCTTCGTTCTGACGGTATTTGCGGCGGGCGGCGAGGTAATTATCTCGCGCGGAGAACTTGTCGAGATCGGCGGCGATTTTCGTGTGCCTGACGTCCTCACACAATCCGGCGCAACGCTCCGGGAGGTGGGAACGACAAACCGCACAAAGCTTGCTGATTATGAAAAAGCGATAAATGACAAAACCCGTCTTATTTTGCGCGTTCATCCGTCCAATTATAAGATCGTCGGCTTTACAGCCACACCGACGATCACTGAACTCGCCGATCTTGCTCACCGGCACAACCTGCTGATCTACGAGGATATTGGCTCAGGCGCTTTGGTCGATCTTAGCTGCTTCGGGCTTGAGGATGAGCCGGTCGTGGCAAACTCTATCGCGTCCGGCGTCGATGTAGTCACCTTTAGCGGAGATAAATTGCTGGGCGGTCCGCAGTCGGGAATAATCGCCGGGAAACGCGAGGTTATCGACCGCTTGAGAAAACATCCACTCTACCGCGCGTTGAGAGTTGATAAACTTGTCTACGCAGCACTCGAAGCTACCCTCAAATCGCATCGCCGCTCAACGGCTGCAATCGAGATCCCGGTGCTGAATATGCTTACGGCCACGCCCGACGAACTCGCGGCTCGCGTACGGTTGTTTGTCAGTGAGCTTATCGATAAATCTAATAGTGTGCTGGAATTCGAAGCAATCTCGGGAAATTCCGCCATTGGCGGAGGCGCCGGCCCGATGGCGGGCCCGCAGACGACGCTTCTCGCGGTAACGCTCCCTAAAATGACGGCCGCGAGTTTAGAGCGTTGCTTGCGAAACTCGTCTCCACCGGTAATTGCGCGCATTCACGACAATCGGGTCGTGATCGATCTGCGAACGGTTTCCTTACTTGAAGAGAGTGAATTACTGGCGATTTTGAAAGGGCTTTGATGTGAAAGCCCGCGCGTTGGGCGAGAATTTAGCCACGAATGCACGAATAAAAACGAAGAATCCCTGATTTATTCGTGCATTCACGGCTAATTCTCTGAAAGTGGTGACTTTTGACACGGCCGGCTTCCGCATCTATTTTTCGAACCGTCGCATTTAACCATTCTTTTGGCCAAAATCCCGCATGAATCCGACTAAGGCCGCCACGCCTTCACGCGGAAAAGCGTTGTAGATCGAGGCCCTGACTCCGCCGACCGAGCGATGGCCCTTTAAGCTGTCGAGGCCAAACTCTGCCGCCTCGGAGCAAAAGCGATTTTCGAGTTCCTCCGACCTCAAACGAAACGTGACATTCATCGTTGAGCGTGCATTCCGGTTCGCGTGGCCGAAGTAAAATCCATCGCTCGAGTCGATCGCGTCGTATAGAATCGTGGCTTTTTCTTCATTTCTTATTTTCATCGCGGCGAGACCGCCCTGATCCCTTAGCCATTCGCACACCAAGCTGATGAGATAAATGCCCCAGGTATTCGGTGTATTGAGCATCGATTTGTTTTCGGCAAACAGCCGGTATTTGAGCATTGAGGGAAGGTTGTCGGGAGCCTGAGCCACAAGATCGTCGCGAATAATAACAAGCGTGACCCCGCTTGGGCCTATGTTTTTCTGCGCGCCTGCGTAGATCAAACCGTATTTTCCGATGTCGAGCGGTTTTGACAGAATATTTGACGATGCGTCGCAGACAACCGGAATGCCGCCGGCGTCAATCTCGTATTTAAACTCAACACCATCGATAGTTTCGTTCGATGTGTAATGAACGTATTTTGCGTCGGAGGTAAAACTTAGCGCCGCGTGCTCCGGTACCGATCTAAAACCGTCGTCGGCCGACGAAAAAATCACATTTGCATCCCCACATCGTTTCGCTTCTTTCAGCGCCTTCTCACCCCACGCGCCCGTGATTACATAGTCCGCCGCTTCGCCGTCGGTAAGTAAATTCATCGGGACCATCGAAAATTGAAGTGTGGCCCCGCCCTGTAAAAATAGAATCCGGTAATTGTCCGGAACCTGCAAAAGCTCGCGGATTCCGCTTTCGGCCGCGTACAGAACCGCCTCAAAAGCGGCCGAACGATGGCTGATCTCCATCACGCTCATGCCGCTGCCGCCAAGCGACAGCATCTCGTGACGCGCTTTTTCGAGAACCGAGGTGGGCATGACGGCTGGCCCGGCGCTAAAATTGAAAATCCTTTTCGTCATTTGAAAAGCCTAAGATAGCACAAGACTCGCAGACCTCGTAAATTTCGGCCAAGGCCGATTCTTATTTAGATTTTTATCGCGGATTGGTTTAGAATGTTCTTAAAATAACAAACTCTTTTTTGCGCTTTTGCATCCTAAAACCGCCAAGCGTTTGTTTGTCACTATTCGGAGGTTTTCCAATGTTTCGAAAGTCATTTATTTCACTACTAATTTTGGGCGCGATTGTCGTTATGGGCCGCGTCTCGGTTTTTGCCCAATTCGCGCCGGTAGGTGGATCGGTCGAGCTGCAAAAGGCTGACGGTACGCGCGAACCTGTCGCCGGGGCCTTGATCGAAATTTACAGGACGGATGTAAAGGGTGGTTTCCCATCCGTTAAAACGGACAAGAAAGGCTCGTTTGGTATTGCCGGCATGATGCTCGGCGCCACGTTTGTTTTTTCGGTGAGCGCGCCCGGATGCTCTCCAACCGTCTTTTCGAATGTAAAGGCGGGTCAGGAAAAGCTTCTTATAACAATGGGGCCTGGTGACGGAAGTAAATTTACCGAAGAGCAGGTGCGAAAAGGCGGGGCCGGGGTCGCGAAGACCGGCGGTGGTACGGCTGAGCTAACCGCGGAACAGAAAAAAGCACAGGCCGAATATGAGGCTCAGGTCAAGGAGGTGTCGTCAAAAAACGAAAAGGCGCAAAAGACGAATGAGATCGTCGCGCGAGCGATCAAGGAAGGCAATGACGCCTACGCAGCCAAGAATTACGACCTGGCCATCGCCAAATATGACGAAGGCATCGCGGCCGACCCAATGTTTGTCGGCAGCGCTCCGACCTTTCATTTAAATCGCGGAATCGTGCTGACGACGAGGGCGGTCGAAACTTATAACAAGACGGTTAAAATTACCGATGCGACTGAAAAGATGGCCAATTTCGCTAAGGTGCGAAAGGATCTGGCCGATGCCTCCGACGGATATTTGAAAAGCTGGAATATTCTAAAGAACGCCCCCGCCGGAGAAGTAGGCGATGCCAAAGTGCTCGAGACAAATAAACTAAACACGCTTCGCGGGGCTAAGGACACGTTTCAGAAAGCGGTGAAAACCGAGCAGGTCGATCCGTTGACGATCGAATCGGCTAAAGTCCTGGTACCTGAATACCTAGCCGTTGAGACGGATGCCGCAAAGAAAGCCGAGGCTGATGTGGTTTTGGCTGATCTTTATCGCGTCACGGGTGATTCCGAAAACGCGATCGCCGCTTACAAATTGATTCTCGAAAAAACACCCGATGACGCCGAAGCCCTGGCCGGTGCTGGCTTTAGCCTGGTTAACCTTGGTTACTTGAAGGAAGACAAAGCCAAGCTGCAGGAAGGTGCGGATCTGCTGCAAAAATTTGCGAGCTCCGCTCCGGATACGCACAAATACAAGGCCGATGCAGTCGCTCTGATCGATAACCTGAAAAAAGAACAAAATGTCACACCCCAAAAAGTGACCACGACTAAGAAGAAGAAAAATTGAGTTTTTTAAACTCGTTGCGTATTGGCCGGACCTGAAATATCGGGCCGGCCATTTTCGTTCTCATGAGCATTTTAATCCGAGATATTGCTCCTCACGACGTACCGGCCATGATTATGCTCACGCGCGAATTTGCGGCTTTTGAGAATCTCAGCGAGTATTGCGATATCACGGAAGAGCGGCTTCATCGGGCGATGTTTGAAGGTCATGCCGTTGTCGAGGGCCTCATCGCTTTTGACGGAACCAAACCAATCGGGTACGCCTTGTTTTACCCAAACTTTTCCAGCTTCCGCGGCCATCGAGGCCTTTATCTCGAAGACATCTACATCAATAGCGACCATCGTGGAAAAGGCTTAGGCAAAGCGATGCTGAGCGAAATTGCCCGCCGGGCCATATCGCGCGGCTATGAGCGGATCGATTTTCTCGTCCTCAACTGGAATGAGTCGGCCGTTAGGTTCTACGAAAAACTCGGAGCCGTGCGCGACAAAGATGAGCGGCATTTCAAGTTTACGGACGAGGCGTTCCGGCGCTTGTCAGAACCGCCTGCATAAGCGGGATGACCGCCAATTACGAATTTCAAATTACGATTTACGATGATCCTTGCGGCGCATATCTGTAATTGATTATTCGCAATTCGTATTTTTGTCACAAACCGCCAGGCCGTGGTGTATCTCATCTGTAACGCAATTCTACACACAAATCTGGAGGTTTTTCTATGCGGAAAAATATACGCGGCCTGGCACAAAGTCTTTTTAGCATTGTCTTTATCATTATCGTGATTGGTTCGTACGTCATCGTCGCGCAAGACGTGATAACCGGCGAATGGAAATCGGACAACTGGTCTTCGAAAAAAGAACAGGACGGAAAAATTCATCTCTCGTTCGAAAGACGAAATGAGCACGGCAAGCACCAACACGGATCGAGTTTTGCCTATTCCGATCTCCAGGGACTAACCCGCGAACAGGAGCAGAACGGCAAAGTTGCCTTCCGCTTGGTACGCGAAGCCGGAACCGTCGAATGCGAAGGCACATTTGTAAACGGCAAAGGCTCGGGAACTTTCCGCTTTACACCTGACACCAACTATATTTACGCGATGCGTTCACGCGGTTTCGATTTTGAAAAATCTTCATCAAAGAACTCGGATCCCGGACGCGCGGAAAACAGGCTGTTGTCTGCCGCATTGATTAACGTCACGACCGCCCTCGCTGATGACCTCAAATCCGTCAATCTCGGCCCGCTCGATGTCGACGATCTGTTCAAAGCGGCCATTTTCAAGGTCGATTCAAAGTTCATGGCCGAAATGAAAGCGTCCGGCTTTCCGGGCCTGAAAATGGAAGACCTCGTAAAGGCCCGCATCTTCAAGATCGACGCGGACTTTGTCAGAAAGGTCCGCGAAATGGGGTTTGTTGAAAAAGACTTCGAGCAGATGGTAAAGTTCAGCATTTTCAAGGTCACGCCCGAATTTCTGGCCGAGCTGAAAAACGCCGGATTCAATAACCTTTCCTCCGAAGATGTCGTAAAATTCCGTATCTTCAAAGTAACGCCGGAGCTATTGACCGACCTGAAAGCGGAAGGATTTTCGAATCTCACAGCCGAAGAGGTAGTCAAATTTCGCATCTTCAAGATCGACCGCGAATTCATCCGCAATGCCAAAGCCGCCGACCCAAACATCACGGTCGAGGAACTCGTTCGCATGAAGATCGGCGTCCACAGGATCAAATCCTCCAATTAGTATTCTCGTTAAGTCTTGAATAGGGATAGGTCGCAGAACCTCTCCCTTTTTGTGTCCAAGCCCCGCCGGCACAATCATCCATGTCAGAACCACCTGCCGCAGCGGGTGATTGATCCCGTTATTGAAACATTCCTGGCAATTTGGGTATTCTCTCCGTCCTAAACTACGACGGCATGCGCGATCACGGCGGATGATATTCTGAATAAGATTATTAGACACCTGTGCGGTTACGCAGCCGCCAGGGTAGGTGATATTTATTGAAACGACGGGGGGAATTAGGGTATTCTATCGCTATCATGAACGCTATAAAGGCTTACGAAGAGGTTGTCGATTTCATCGCGTCCGGCACAACTCCGAAGAACGTGATCGCGTTTCGGCCGTCCGAAGCGGCACAGGAACGGGTTTCCCACTTGTTGCAGCGTGAAAAGAATCGCGCATTGTCGGGCGCCGAAAAATCAGAACTCGATCACTATATGCAGCTCGAACATCTAATGCGTCTGGCAAAGGCCCGTGCCCGCGATTTTTTAGTGAATGAGTAGCTATATCAGTCTCGCGATCCGGCAACAGGTGGCGAGCCGTGCAAATAACGTTTGCGAATATTGTTTGATAGCCGAAGAAGATTCCTATTTCCGGCATCTGGTAGAACACATCATCAGCCTCAAACATGATGGTTCGTCCGATCTCGAAAACCTCGCTCTCGCCTGTGTTTTCTGTAATCGGAATAAAGGCAGCGACATCGCCGCCGCCGTTCCCGGCTCAAAGCGGGCGATTCTGTTCTACAACCCACGCACGGATAGATGGTCCGATAATTTCCGAATCAGTGGTGTCGTCATCGAAGCCCTGACCGAATGCGGCGAGGCAACTCTTCGAATCTTACAGATGAATCACAACGATCAGATTATCGAACGTGAGATACTAATCGGACGCGGTAGCTATCCGAGCGTAGCCGCAAAACTACTTATTGCGGATCATTGACGCCCAGTTTAAGAGCCGGATAATGATCGAGCTCGGTATAACGAGCGAAAAGCTCGTCTCCGTCCTAAACTACGAAGGCACCCCGATCACGGCGGATGATATTTTGAATCAGATAAAAGCAAAAGCCCGATGACCGCGATAACAAAAGTATCTGACGTAAAGGATTTGGTTCGACGCTCTATTGATGATCCGCGATCTTCGTTCCCCGAAATAAAAGAGCTTGCAAAGAGCGACGATTGGAAAGTGCGAGAGGTAGCGGCATCTGTGGTGCTTGAGGCCGGCAAGAAGAAACCCGACGACATTATTACAGAGATGTTTATCTGGGCCGACGATGCTGACCCAAACGTTCGACGCACCGCGAGCGAGGGTCTGAGAGAGATTGCCCGACGCGATCCCGCCTCGATCCTGCCTGTCCTTTCCGAGCTCAAAGCTGATTCGAACCTTTACGTTAAAAAGTCCGTGGCAAATGTTCTGAGAAACGCCGGTAACTATCACGCGGAGAA
>JANPCJ010000147.1:0-5118 GCA_031430895.1 Chloracidobacterium sp.
AGCCCAGTGTTGCACGCAGCAGTCGGACACGATCTTGTAAAGGCCGCCGTGTTGAAAAAACCATTAAGCCTGTCGCGGACGCTGCCGGATGTATAAAAACCACCGGAGAATCCGGAGGCCAAATTAGCACGGTTGATGACCGAATTGCCGTTATCGACAACGACCGAGAACGGTAATCCGGTCTGAAATACTACTATCGACGCAATTTGCCAATTGTTTAACAATCCTCTCGCGAATGCCGATCCGTAGCTACGTTTGGGGAGTGCGTAAACGCCGCTTAGAACAAACCTTTGCTCGCGGTTAAAGTCCGAAGGCCCTTTATTGAGCCGCCAATTTACCTGGTCGCCAGGAATGTTTGTTAATTCATTCAAGGCCGCACCTGAATAAAAATCTATTGACCTGCCGTATGTATAAGCGGCCAGAAACTGCAGCCCGCTGCTAAACCGTTTGCTAAGCGAGGTCTGAAGCGAATTATATGTTGACTGCGAGGTCGTCTGTACCTGCTGCACACCGCCCGTCGCGTTCTTATTGGGCGAGATGCCCGCCGTTGTCGGAAAGCGCGAAGTGAATGCGTTTGTCGTTGCATTATAGATAGGCTGGTTGAGCGTCACAAGCTGCAAAAGGTGTGAACCGCGATTGCCGACATAGCCTATTTCGAAAACATAGTCGCCCTTGATCTGCCACTGAATGCCGGCGTTATATTGCTGGATATACGGCGTGTCGAGATTAGGATCGACAAACACTCCGGCGATCGGCACGCCGACAATCGGTGCTATTCCAGAGATCGGTGACGGGATCGTAGCGGCTGTCGGGAAGGTGGACGGCAACGGAATTGGAACGAACGGAGTTGCAAATGTTTGAGCTAATCCCGGAAATCCCGGAAGCCCAACGCCGAGCGCGAAATAGGGGTAATTAAATAACTGTGTGTTTGCGAAACGCGTTGAGATGCGGTCGTAATAGATGCCGTAACCCGCACGCACGACCAGCTTTTGCTTTTCGCTGACCAAATACGCAAAGCCGATACGGGGCGAAAAGTTGTTCTTGTCCGTCGGAACGAGCGTCTCTTCTACCATTGGTACACCAACGAGCGGCCCGCCCGCCGCCTGAACAAAACCATTTGGCGGTTGCGAACGAGCCGCCGTTGTGCCGAAAACCGCCTGGTCGGGCAGAAAATTGACAAGCCGCCCCTGCTCCTCGATCGGCAATCCATAGTAATCGTATCTCAGGCCAAGATTGACAGTAAGACGGCTGTTTACCTTCCAATCGTCCTGGACAAAGCCGTTAAAATCCTTAACGCGGAACGAGCGGTCAAAGACACCCGATCCGAGCAGCGAAACGGTTGATCCTACGCTGCCGCCGGCAAGAAAAGCGTTGAAACTGGGAAATAGTATCTGCCCGCGTGAAAACGCGTTAAAATAAAATTTAACCGTCGAGGCACGATATTCACCCCCGACCCTTATCCTGTGGTTGCCGCTCGTAATCGAAAGCGTATCGCCAAACGTATGTGCGCTTATCCGTGATGATTGGTCAGCCAGCGTACCCGAACCAAAGAAAAACGCTGCGTCGGCGCCAAAAACCCGAATCGTCGGAGCACCCGGGAATAGGCTGCTAAGGCTGCTGCTGATACCAAGCTGAGCCGCCGTAAACGGTTCCTCGGGAACGCTCGTTACCAGCAAACGGTTAAAACCATATCGCGCCTGATTTACCACATTAGACGAGAAAACGTATGTGTCTGTGATCGAATAAAGCTTTTGCTTGATCGTCAGATCGCCGCCAAAACCGACAAGCTGACGCTCGCCGTTGCCGAGACCGGCGAAATTATAATTCGCCTGAAACGTAGGGTTGTCGGCATAAAAGAATTTTGCCGCGAGATTGTGATTGCTGGAGAAGATAAAATCGCCATTGGCGTTAAATTGATTCTCTTTAAATCGTGAAACGCCGGATTGCGGGACGAGGATCGCGGCGGATGGCGTCGCAGTAGTTGCCCGCCCCGAGGACGGTATCGCAAATCCTCCGCCCGGTAGCCGCGCGTTAAGTATAGCAAGTGCCACGGGACTGATGATGGGCACTCCAAACGTTGCAGCTAATCCCGCCGCGGTACGATTGTCGTCCCGCAGCCCGGCCGGGATCAAAGGCGAAGTCAGGCTGTTTGTCAGCGAGACGCCATTTCTTTCTCTCGTTCCCTGATACGAGCCGAAAAAGAAAAGACGGTCGCGCACCACACGGCCGCCGAGTGTTCCGCCAAATTGATTTCTGGTTGCCTCTGGCCGCTCAAGTCCGCGGGCCTTGATAAATGGCTCGTTGGCGTTGAGACCTTTATTCCGTAAAAAATAATAGAGATTACCGTGATAGTCGTTCGAGCCGCCGCGTGTCACAGCCTCGATGTTGCCCCCGGCATTACGGCCATTAGACGCGTCGTAAAGCGATGTCTGGACAATAAATTCCTGGAGGCTGTCGGTCGCGGGAACCGCAATATTCGGTGTCGAATTGGTGCCGATCGAGTTTGCGTCGATACCGTTGATCTTAACGCTGTTGCTCGTGGTGCGCTGGCCGTTCACGCTGATAACCGCATCGCCGCGGCCCAGATCGGTACTATTGGATACAGACGACTGTGCCCCAGGCGAGAGGGCGAGCAACTGCTGAAAATTCCGAGACGGCAGCGGTAATTGGCGTATCGTGTCGCCGGTAAGTGTCCGTCCGTTCTGAGACGTTTCCACCTGTAGAGCCGGCCCATCGACCACCACCACAGCCTCTACGCTGCCGGCAACGGCCAACCGGGCGTCAACCACGGTTGACTGCGTGACGTTAACTTCGGCCGTGGCCTTGTAAACGCGAAAACCCACCGACGATACCTCGATCGAGTAGGTACCCGCGGGCAAAAGTGTCACTGTAAACGCCCCGTCGCCGTTTGTCGTAGTTTCCCGCGTAAAGTTTGTGTCTGAATTAATAACCCTCACGGCGGCCCCATTGACAACAGCACCGTTGGGATCGCTCACCGTTCCGCTGATTTGACCGGTGCCGCCCTGGCCCCAAATCGTGCCGGTCGCAAGCAACAGGCAAGCCACAAATTTCAAAATTGTCTTCTCAAACATATTTTCTCTGCCTCCGATAAATAAAAATGAACGTCCGTTTTTTATGGCAACAATCGAAAACGCTGATTGTACCATCTCACTAGCTTTAACTGCTTAGCGCCTTATTTGCTGATCTCTTGAATCTGGACAGGCTGTCCTCGCTCAGCGTCCCGTATGCGAAGACCTTTGTCAAACAGTTAAGTGCCTGGTCGTCTGTCAGCCCCATATGCTGATTACCGCCAAAGAGTTTCTCTACCAAAAAATAATTAAAAAACTGCATATAAGCGGCCGTGAATACTGATGCGGCGTCAACGCCGAGGCGAAGATCGCCGCGCGCCTCCGCAGCAATGAACTTGTGTCCGAAAATTTTTCTAAAGCGATCTGTAATACCGTCAAACATCTTGCGAAAATGGCGATTCTGAAATTCCAAAACGTCAATGTACATTAATAGCCAAAAATCTGAATGTTCGTTAACCAGTCGGCCCACGCTCTCTCCGAGTTTGCGCAAGCTGGCGGGTTCTAGCGGCTCGTCGATCTCCGCCAGTATGGTTTTAAGACGGTCATCGATCACGCTTAGATATCCGTCTATGATTGACTCGAATATCGAATCCTTTGTTACGTAATAATTGTAAAGATTACCAAGGGATACATCGGCTCCCTTGGAGATATCCCGCATCGAAGTGGCATGAAAGCCCTGCTTAATAAACAGCTCTCGAGCTGCATCCTCGATCGTATCTTTTTTTCCACGGATAACTGCCGCGCTTAACTTAGGCATAAATAAAAACGAACGCTCGTATTTTTAATATCTTTTGAGCGAATGTCAAGGCCACAGCCGTGCAATTGGATTTTTTTTATATGGGGGAGGAGCGATATGAGATTTCATTGGCAAAATTTGGTTAATACGCAAAAAAAGGTATCGGGCCCTGTGTAGACCCACGACCACTCGATACGATGTTGCCGAGCACCTTCGGACCCCGGAGGAAATGGCCGCCTATCTCGAGGCCTGTCTGGACGAAGCCGGTAGCGATGCCGCATTCATCGCCAAAGCTTTAGGCGATATTGCCCGAGCCAAGGGGATGACGTCTTGTGACACGCACCGACGCTCTAGTAATGCCCACGGTTGCGGCACCACCCGCTCCAACCGGAACGCGCAGCGTGACTATCAATAATTCAAGCCAGAACACCGGAGATTTCGCCACATTAAGAAACTTAACGCTCAATAGCAGTGCGGGAAACCGTGCGATTCCACCTGGGACTTACGGAAACTTTACGGCAAATAGTGGGACCGGTTTTATTCTTGGAGTCACCGGCGGCACTGACCTTGGTTTCATACCTTCGCCCCGGGCTCAGGAGAAGAACCATAGCGGATACCTTGAGACTTTAACCGTACTCAGACTGCGAATGTCCCTGATTCGTTCCAGCAGTTCGTCAAAATAATTCATTTTTCCGCCCGCTTTGAGGCGTTCATCGTCTAAAACAAAGCCTTTGATAATAAACTCTTTTAAGCGTTGCGTAGCCCAAATTCGAAACTGTGTGCCACGATGAGACTTGACGCGATAGCCAACGGAAATGATCACGTCGAGATTGTAAAAAGTAATCTCGCGCGTCACCAGTCGTCCGCCTTCTTGCTGAACCACCGAGTTTTTCTCGGTAGTTGCTGATTCGGTTAATTCGCCCTCTTTATATATATTTCTAATATGTAAGCCAACCGTATCTGAGTCTTTCTGAAAAAGTTCCGCCATTTGCCGCCCGGTCAACCAAACGGTTTCATTTTCCAATGCGACTTCGAGTTTGGTTATGCCATCTTCGGTTTGGTAAAGTAGAATTTCGCTATTCATTTCTCTTAATTTTACCGGAGTTTATAGTTCTTGTGAAAGCCTACGCTCCGCTGGGCAAGCCCGCGAGAAGTTGATGAGTAGACGCAATGAACTTGATTTCCGCCGAGTCTGAAATTGTCTCGTCGCTCAGCTTGACACACCCACACCATTTGTAGAAAATAAAAAGTTGCCGATAAAGTAGATATTTACGGCGGTTTGAAAGAAGGTTC
>JANPCJ010000148.1:0-2817 GCA_031430895.1 Chloracidobacterium sp.
CGGCCCGGTGTCGTTTTCCGCGAGTTCCGCCAACCATTTCGCCGCTGCCAGCCAGACGCGGTATGTGACGGTTGCGCAAATTACCTCTCTCACCTGGGTTCAATTCAGCGGGTCCCACCCTCTGGACACTAACCCGTTGGCCGGCGGTGGCGGACGCATCTATGCTGACAAAAACTACTCTAATGAATCAAGTAACAGTGATGCCTGGCGCATGGTGGGAATAAAAGCGCAAATCAGCCCGGCCAGCGCGGGAATGACGGTCAGGTTTAAAGTATTCGACGTTGACGACCCTTCAGGCAACAGTTCACCGCTTGACCCGAATGGAAACGTTGGCAACGATAACCGCGGATTCGCTTACGGGCTAACCGGCAATTTCATCATCACCGATCCCAGCGGAGCGGCTACGATCTACTACAAGGTTTCCTCGCGTCCCGGCGACAACTACCGCGTAGCGGCCACCGTGTCCAGTCAACCGTTGGCGACAACGCACCCGTTACGGCAACGGTTTGACACGATAGCAACAGATTCAGTGAATGGAACGATGTTAATGCGGGAGGGGAATCCCGGTTCGATACCTGAATATTACCCATCTACTCCTTTTGCGACTTCAGATGATATTGTGGCGACGCCGCTCCTCACCGTCTGGCGGCGGCTGCACATTGAGCGTGACTCGATGGGGGCGGTAAGGCGCAATAGCGCCGCCGGCAGTTTTTACCGCACACAGCAAGGGTCCGACAACACGATTTTCGACCTGGACGCTTCTTCGCCGCAGCTAGACGTTAACCGTTTTCAAAATGGCCGACTCGTTTTTAAGGAGAATTCAGCCGCTGCTCCCGTCAGTTATCAGGTTATTGAAAACAGCGCAAATTCGGTACGGGTACAGGGAATAGTTCCTAAACGCAACTTCTCCTCAGATACCTTCGTGCTTTACGACGACGATGATTTCAATCCCACTTTTTGGGGCGGCGGGGAACTTGATGGGGACGACGGCGAGGACATTCCCGCGCCGGACACAGGCTTGTTGCAAGACTCCGATGATCCCGTCAAAAACGTCCTCGCCCCAACCTATATTCGCCCTAAATACGACCTAGCCGGAGAGGAAGATAGTGTCCCCTTTCGGCTGAATACGGCTGGCGATACTATACATTTCGACAACATCACCACCGAAGCCAACCCCGATTTTTGGACGATTTACCTCCTTAACGCCTACCAAGATGAGAGCGATTTTGATTGTGATCCAAATTTCTCAGTCGAAAATTTTAATTGCTCCCCTGGAGCGCCTTTGGGCGATGCAGGCGCGGTGTTTTGGGTGGAACAGTACACCGACCAGGAAAGGCAAAGCATTGCAGCTGGCAATACGATTCCGTCTTATGTGACAAGAAAAAGGTATATCGCCACTCTGGTTGGCCGTATGTTCACTGATTATGGGGATGGCGGCATAATGAACGGGATGGATACTTGCGCGCCTAATTGCCTGCAGTTTAGCGACACGAGCCTCGCTAAAATCCGAGCTGCTCTGAATCCCTAAAACAAGCCCGACGAAAAGATAAGGAGAAAACCGATGACCAAGAATATTTCGCAATTATTGATGTTGGGCTTGACGGCCCTCGTGAGTCTCAACGTGACGGCGTCCATAGGCGCCCAGGAGACACAACACAATCCGCTCGTTTTGACCGTGCGGGCCGACCGGCAAAGTTACCTGCCGGGCGAGGCGGTACAGTTGACGGTCAGCCTCGCCAATCAAAGCGACGCGACGCTCAAAGCGGGCCAACCCGACCCGGCAAACGGCACGCTAAGTCTGTACCTTGCCTTCGGTGAGCAGCGTTACCAACTCTACGCCGGCCCGGATAGGAACTCGCGCGGCGAACTCTCCAGAGCCGTCGCCGAATTGGGAGCGGGAGAGGCGTTCACCGTGCAAACGACGATGCTCTATCATCGTCTGCGGCCCACGTCGCACCTTACGGAACTCTACGCCCGCCCGATCCGCGAGGCAGAACTCAACGACTATTTCGCGTTCAACCGCGCGGGACAATATTTGCTCAAAGCTGTTTATTACGATCAGGCCGGCAAAACGGAAATTGAGTCCGTGCCCATCGAAATAAACGTCCTTGAACCGACCGAGTCGGACGCTTTGGTTTGGGAGAGCATAAAGAATGACCGTGACGCCGCATGGTTTCTGCACACGGGTGGTTTAAGGCAATCACCCGATGGCGCCGAACTAAACCAGTTCGTCGAAAAAATGCGGCAATTGGCGACGTTCTATCCGACATCCGTCCACGTCGTGCGTTTTATCAACAGCCAGAAGCCCGTACATCCGTAGGCGCGCACGTGTCCAGTAAGGAGCGCACATGTCAGTAGCCCGAACGTAAGTAAGGGCAACGTGGCAAACCGTCAACCTGGCTCTTACTTACGTGCGGGCTACTGACCCGGTGTCTTCATAATTTCTTCAGAAAATCTTCATAAAAACCTAAAGATTTACTCAGACGAGAAGCGGCAAACTCATTTACAGGACGAAAAAACTATGTATATGGCAACGCACAGACAGCAAGAGATCGTGATTGAGTTTGAGAAGGTTCAGTTGATACGGCGGCGGGCGCGGACCACGTTTCGGTCGTGTCCGGGATGTGGGCGGGACGCTTATTTTGTTGATCTCGGCACGGCGGCGCGGTTATTTGAGACGAGTTATGACGCGCTCTGGCATTTTGTCGCCGTCAACTCCATCCATCGCGACACGGTGGATGGATATGAAACAAACATCTGCATCCAGTCGCTGCTTGAGGTCATGCAGCGGCGAAAGAGCGGCGGCGTTGTGCGGCT
>JANPCJ010000149.1:0-33415 GCA_031430895.1 Chloracidobacterium sp.
CTGAGATCTGGCGTCTATTTGTTCGTTGGAGTCAGACGAAATCTTGCTCGCATGGCCCTTTTATTTGTTACTCTTGCCTCAGCATTGAAGTATGCTGACAGGCAGTCTGTTGAAAGCTGCTCGACCGAAACCTTCATCGAAAGTATTTCGTTGGGCAAGACTGGCCGGGTGACGTAAAGCTGTTCCAAAAGATCAATATCAAAATTTACCCGATCGAGTTTTTCAGTGTTTTTGGTCATCCACGCCGCCGCCGTTTGAGCCGCCATTTCGAGCATTACGAGACCCGGTAGAATCGGAGTGTCAGGAAAATGATCCGCCAAAAAATCCGATTCGCCGGAAAGGAAAAATTGCGATTCGGCACATCGCTCATTCAGGTTGATTTCTATTTGATCGATAAGATTCACTTTCTCACCAAAAACCGCAAACAATATGGCACCGACTCTACCGTCAGTATTGGCAATAGTTGTGCCGTTTGCTTATAGTCGAGGCTTTCGAAATGGGAAAATTGTATAACGCTGTATCTATTGCACTTACAGGGATGTATAAAGGAGCGGTGTTCCGTGGAATCTCGTCTTTGTGCAAAATATAGTCCCTATTTTCTTTATAAGGCGAGACAAAATGCCGCACCCAGAGAACAGCGATTTCGACGTGTCGCCTGGAGGATGGAGGATAAAACACATTAAGTCTCTAGTTTGCAGATTGCCTTTGTGTTTCATAAACTCAACGGCAAATGCTGAGTACTGATCAAATTGTCTTAAGAGGCGAACCATCCGTGACGTGGCAGGTCAATCTTTTGACAAGCGGCGAACCATTTCGGGCGAGCAGTCTGCTTGCGACGAACGGCATTGAGATCGCAGTATTTGATACTGGACTGCCGCAACACAGCGGCTCGTTCATCGCGGCGCTAGGATCATTTGGTGTTTCGCCCGAAGCGGTAACTCTTGTTTTTAACACTCATTCTCACGTTGATCATTCGCACAACAATTTGCTTTTCAAAAATGCACGAATTTTCTGCTCGCTCCGCGATCGTGAGTGGACGACCGCCTTTCATGAGACGCTTGCCCGATCCGAGAATCCCATCTCAGCGGATGTTCAGTCTTTTTATCCAGAAATGCAGTTTTCAAAATTCGATCCTAAGATCGTAAGCAAGGTTTTTTCGATCGAAAAAAAGGTATGGGATCCGCGCCGGTGGGGCAACGCGGATCAGTTCTGTTGGATCGAAGAGGTTGAGCTGCCTGAAGGGGTGAAAGTGCTGGCAACTCCCGGACATGTGCCGTATCATCTATCGTTCATTATCGAAACCGGTAACCGGCCCGTATTTCTCTGCGGCGACGCCCTGCTTACTCGGGACGAAGAAAATTCCGGTATTTCGCTTATTCCGCCTTTTAATCTTGCCGACTATAAGTACTCGCAGAATTTGATAAATGCGTTTGACGGTATAATTGTTCCGGGCCACGACGCTCCTTTTGATAACCAACCCCGGGCGGCGCGAATTGCCGGGTAAAGCGCGCCGATTACACCTCCGATAAGCACACCGACGAGGGTCAGCAAAATCTCGTTTAAATCAAACGAGACTGATGCGGTTTGCCTTAAAGCGAAACGTAGTAAAATCGCCGCCAGCACACCCGCAACAACGCCAAAAAAACTAATCAACAACGCTTCCTGTGTGATTATCCACGCGATTCCGGTTTTCATGACTATCGCCACACTGATGACGACCGAACGTGCCGGAAGCCCTGACCATAATCTCCGCACCGACATTTGCCTCGCGTTGTGCATTGCCGCGCAACGTGCCATCCGCCAAACCGATAGTGAAAATTACCAAAAACACACCGACGGCAATTCCGAAAACGCTGACGAATGTCCGCATGGGACGGTGCAATAAATTCGAGAATGTTAAATTAGCGTTCATTGCACGGGATTGAAAATTTTGCCGGAAGCGAAATGTCTATCAAACTTTTTCAAGCGGCAAGGGTTAGGTCGTAATCCTGCCAAGCTGATTTAACGTAAAACCGGCTGTATAATGAACTGACGCTTACGCTGGAAGCGACTACACTACGGTGTTCGCTTCCAGCGTAAGGCATCAATTCTGATCACCTTTTTCTCCCGACAGGTAGCATCTGCGATCTACTGGGTTACAAAATGAACAATCGTGATAGTCTGATTGCCGCTGACCTCCAGTACCAGCACCTCTAGCTCGTATCTCGTATTCGGCTCAAGAAACTCGCTCGGAACTGACAGCGATGTTTCGTTGGGCAGAACGTGAACGTCATAGGTCGGTCGGGAGAATCCATTCGGGTCGTTCGGCACGTCTTTGGTAATGATGACTTCGTAACCCGTCCGGTTAATCGGATCGCCGTCGAGATCGGTCGTAACGTGATTCCACATCACCGCAAAACCATTGGGAGAAACTATTCCTGCGTCCTGCGGGAAAGTGATGACCGGAGCGGCGGGAATATCATGAGTAAATGTTGCCGCGCCCGTCATTCGCTTTCCGTCTAATGTTCGACCCCGCACCGAGTAAAGTCCTTCGGGAAACATTGCCTCGATTTGTTCGATTGAAACCTCATTATTGGGCGGCTCTCTCGACTCGAAAAATATTCCGCTCATCGCCAAAGTTCTGAGTTGTCGTTTTGGCGCGACATCGAGAACCTGTCGTCCATTCGGGTCATAAACGCAAAGTCTCTGCCAGTTGAGACCATCGAACGCGCCGTGAACGCCGGTATCTTCATTTGTGGAATTGTGTTCGATGAACAACTTGGTAATCGGCAACTGTATCGCCGGACCTCTGCTGCTGCAAGAATTATCATCATCGTCACTTGCACTGGTCGGCACAATGCCGGCGACAAGACAGAATACAATCACCGCCATCGCCGATAAACCGAATACCCAAAATGCGCGTCGCAGAAATTTGCTCGACTTGGCATCGCTTAAAAAATACATTTTGCTCATTTAATTATCCTCCTTTTGGTAACAAGTTTAGAGCTCAAGGGTCAATCCCAAATCAGCCCTCGGCTGGTTATTGCCGCTCCACTCGCAGCGGCGGCACGATTGCCGAAACTATTTATGTATGTTGACAATTACGGCGAGTGCGTTCAGATTCTAAACGCAGAACGCGATTTGCCAATCGCCGCACTTCGCTGTCGGCGAGACTCAGAACATTTTGCCAATAGTCCTTTTGACCGAACCCGCCGTTTTGACAAAGATATTTTTGTTTTTCGTCGTTCCGTTTTGCCGATTGGCGTCATCATTGTCCTTTTTATCGTCCAGTTCGGCCTTTAAGGCTTCTCCCGTTTTGGCATCAATCTCGACATCAAAAATTTGGTTATTTTCGCTGCAAACATCGAACGCATACTGAAGTCTTCCATCTTCCTTTTCCAAATCTTCTTCGAGAATCGTTCCAGGAACTTTTTTAAGAGCAATGGCCCTAGCTTCTGCCATCGTTATTTTGGCTTCTTTCGCGTATTTTGATTGATTAGTCTTTTCATTTGCGTCATCGGCATCGTTTTCGTCCTCCACTTTTGCATTACACCCGGTTTGATTTCCGTTTGTCGTCTGAGCAGAGCCCATTACCGGTAAAATAAGAACTCCGATGGCGACCATCAAAGCGACGATTAAAAATCCGTTTACTGTTTTAATTTTTGTCATCTTTTTTTCTCCGTGACTTTTTTTGTTGTTATTTGTTCCAAACACCCGCTCAACTCGGAGCGAGCGGAATGCGTCCATTTTGAAGTGCTAAAACTTCAAAATTCAATGTCGAACTTCGCTTTGACCGAAGTTCCCAAACTGTTGTAAAACTTGCCGTAGTTCGGACTCGTTAAATTCATCTGCACATCGCGCGGATTGAAATGATTTGTCAGATTGAATAAAGCAACGCCGATTCGGATGCGTTTATCTTTGAAAATAAACGGTATCTGAAAACCCTTTGTAACCTGTAGGTCGAGCGACATATACATAGGGAAACGACCGGCCGTGTTTCGAGGGCCAACAAAATCAAGGCGTTCATTTACCGACGAAAAGGGAAACCCGCTACGTACTTCAACAAGCGGTGCGATCTGGATATCATGTGGCGCATAGATTGTGCCCATTAATAAAAATCGGTGCGGGGCATCGAACGGCAAGCGGCCAGACTGATTTGGGCGGACAACGAATGACGGATGATCGCCAATGAATAAATCGGCCGTATTCAAATCGCCCGTTGAACGGGCGAAGACGTACGACGCCGTCATCTCAAACAATTTTGGTTTGTTGTAATTCACTATGAATTGCAACTCGGTGTAGCGCGATCTTCCCGTGCTGCTCAATAGCAAGACGCCGGAATTCGTGCCGGTAATGAAAGGGTTGATAAGGAGATCGCCGGTTGTGAATCGCTGAAGGAACCCTACACGTCCAACCAGATTTTCTGCAAACTGATGATCGATTTGAAAGTTGTAGCGGACGCTTCGCGGATTCTTAAGCTGTCCAGATACTTGGTTCGTAAATCGCATTGGCGGCGAAAGAAGCGTGATGCCGTCCGGCGAAAAATTGGTTACGATCCTTTCGGGATACTGAGAGAAATTGGACGACGGATCGCTGAAATATCCCGCTGAGGCGATCGTTCTATCGTAAAAAACTCCTGCTCCCCCGCGAAAGAGCGTTTTTTGTCCCTTAAATGGAGAGAACAAAAACGAAAACCGTGGGGCGAGATTATTGCGACTAGTGATTGAATCACGGTCGAAGCGAATCCCATATTCGAGCGTAAGTTTCGGGTTGACCACGAAATGGTCCTGTGTAAAGAACGCAAATTCATTGTAGCTGCGCCGAACTGGTGACGTTGGATTTACAAAATCGACTTTCTGCGCTAGCGTATTGTCGATCCGCCGGATTGAAATCGGACTGAATCGGAAATTTCCGCTTATCTTATTGTGAGTAAATTCAAAACCCGCTTTAATCGAGTGATCACCATGAAAAGCCAAAGGCCTGGAGAAATAGACTTCCTGCCACTGGAGCCGGCGGGTCTGCCGCCGTGTGTCGGCAAAGTATCCTCCCGAATTCGTTGCAGGCACACTAGAAAATGGAAGGTTCGATTTGGGAAAAACATCGACATCGAAGGTTTTGTAGTTGAACTCTGACGACAAAAACGAACTATCCTTAAACACCGCCTGTTCGGAAACCGAGAAGAGTACTCCGCGTTGTTTGTAGTTTGGGGTCGCGGCCGCAGGATTAAAGGTGTCTAAACCTAAATTGCGAAACTTGGCGGGAAATATCGCAGCATTAAATTTTAGTGAGTTATGTAGGTTAATATTCCAGTCAATCTGTGTGAATGAGTTAAATCCTTCCTGTACGATATTGTTATCCGGCTTAGGTTGGCTTGGTACAAATATACGCGAAAAGCGATATTCAAAAGATTGTAGAAAGAAGAGCTTTTTTGCAATAAGCGGACTGCTAAATGTAATTCTGGGGCGGAAAGAATCGACCTGCGTCGAAAAGATATTGTGAAACGTCGGGAAGAATCTGGCGGCGGAAACCTTAAATTTATCTCCGCCGCCTTTGGTTTGAAGATTGGTTACACCTCCTGTGAATTTACCGAACTCCGCCGCGTAAGGATTCTCTTCGATCTGCACGCTTTGGACGGCTTCGAGAGGAATATCAAATGCAAGATTTCCGGTTACGGGATCAGTTACATCCGCTCCGTTGACCGTGTAACCACTCTGTCCCGTCCGCGTTCCTTTTAGATAGTCGTTTCCATAGCCGTCTCGAACAGCACCCGGAGTCAGTTGAATCGCATTTTGGAAATTGTCAGTTCTAAGGGGCTGGTTTTTTAGTGTTTCCGAACGGACAACATTCGATGTAGCTGTTTCTGAGGTGCTTAAGAGGCCTACTTCGTCACGAACAGTTACTGTTTCATTGACAGTTGCAGTCAAATCGATTTCGACGGAGAGCAACGCACCCGATGCCAGCGTAATCTCTTTCGACGCGCCGGTTAGCCCATCGGCATTTATTGTAAGAGTGTAGTTCCCAGCGGGAAGATTGTTGAATGCAAATTCGCCGACTGAGTTAGAAACGGCAAAGAGTGGCTGCGAAGGTGTGGCCTTGTTGGTTAGAGTTAGTCTTGCCCCCGCGATAGTTGTCGTTTGTGAGTTTACAGCCTGGTTTGCAATGCCCGAAGCAATCGCTCGAACCGTACCCTTTATTGTTCCGGCTTCCGAGGCGGCTGCGTTTGCCACGAAAACGAGTGAGAGTACAGCCGTTGACAACCAACCGAATCGATTTGCAAAAGAATTGTCCGGTGTATTTCTAATGCGCAGATATCGGTACTTGAGCTTATTCGCTTTCATACCTTCATTTGCTGGCAATCGTCGTGCCTCTGACAAAAATGTTACTAATGTCAATGGTTTGCAGGGCTGGATAAGCGAAACCGCGACAGCGCGCCGCCTCAAATCGTTTTAGCGGCGGCAAGTTGCCGCTATCTTTACATTTCTCCTCTGGCTTAAAATGTAACTGTGACAGGTTGTTAGCTCAATCCCCAAAGAGGCATAGAATTTGCATGTCAATGATATATTTGAGTCTCACTCTGTAAAATAATTTACACCAAATTATTTTCTACAAATAGACTCAGAAGACAGGAGGAAAAATGAGAATATTAATGTTATGTTTGACGCTTTTGACAGGAATTATTGCCGTTGTGGGTCAGGAAAAACAATTTACCGAAGACCTGATGCAGAGTGACTGCACTTTTGCAGCGACGGGGCGCAATCAGTATTTCATTCTCGAACCCGGCTACCAATCAACGTTCGAGAACAAAAAGGGCGGCAAATTGGTAATAACCGTTTTGAAGGAAACCAAAAAAGTCGGTGATGTCGAAACGCGCATCGTCGAAGAAAACGAATCGGAAAATGGAAAGCCAGTCGAGATTTCCAGAAATTTTTTTGCAATCTGCAAACAGACCAATAGTGTTTATTATTTTGGCGAGGAAACCGACCTTTATGAGAATGGCAAAGTTACCAGAGGCAAGGATTCATGGATCGCGGGAGGCAAGAACAAAGCCGGCGTGGCAATGCCGGGACTCGTCTTGCTGGGTGCGCGATATTATCAGGAAATCGCACCTGGCGTGGCGATGGACAGAGTTGAAACCATCAGTTTGACCGAAACATTAAAAACGGCGGCGGGGAATTTTACCGGCTGTTTGATGATGGAGGAAACAACGCCGCTCGAACCGCTGGTAAAGGACTATAAATTTTACGCTCCCGGAATCGGATTGATTCAGGACGGAGATTTACTGCTCACAAAATTTGGCTTTGTTAAATAAATCTTATCTTTGTTTGAAATCGAAAGTATAACGCAACAGAAACGTATGACGCGGTGATGTTTGCCCGTAATCGGTGGTCAAAATGTATTGAAAAATAAAGTTCGGTTTGAAACGCCAGCCGACGCTGTAGTTCGAATAAAAATCAGTATAAAAATTGCGAGTATGTTTGCTAGTCGAAAAAAGTCCGTCATCAAATACTATGGCGTCGGTCGTGCGTGATTGGGTCAGTGAAAGAAGCGACGCGCTGACGAAAAGATTTTTCCAAACGTCGGTCTGGACGGCGGCGTGGAGCGATAAAAACCGGGCGCGTTGGCGTTCGGTTTCCATTAAATCTCCCGTTAAATCTTCTGTTCGCCGCTGATTTGAATTGATTAAACCTCCTGTGATGTCAAAGCTGAAGATAGTGCGGGGGCGAGGGACATAACCTAAACCAAAGCCGAGCGTGGAGCGATTGGTGCGGGAGCGATCGGTCGAATCGGGAATCGCTGCTCTGCGTAGGTTTTCACGAGTGTTGGCGAAAAGTACATTTCCTTCCACGCCGTAAAATAGACGACGCGAAAGCGCGCCTCGCAGCCGAAAACCAAATTCGGAAGATTTGCCTTTGTTGCGGATAAAATCGTTTGGCTGCGGCACGCCGTTGATAATACGAAAACGGACAGCGTC
The DNA here is from genome assembly GCA_031430895.1 of Chloracidobacterium sp. Taxonomy (GTDB): domain Bacteria; phylum Acidobacteriota; class Blastocatellia; order Pyrinomonadales; family Pyrinomonadaceae; genus OLB17. The sequence goes on from JANPCJ010000149.1 coordinate 7,952, forward strand.
GGTTCCCGCACTCGTGCCAAAGCGGTAAAACACGCCGAATCTCGCTGCTCCGAAATCATGCTTCACGCCGAATGTCACGCGCGTTCGGTTGACTGCTGAATGCGAGGCGATTTGTTCGGTCACGGGTAATCCAGTCGCCGCCCGCTCGGTAATGGTTTCGTTCAAATTCCCACGTGAAAAAAGACGCTCGACGCTGAACCCGATGCTCGTCTTGTCGCGGCTGCCAAAATGCCTGGCAAAAATCAGCGAACCGCTCAAAAGTTTGCCCGAAGTTGCGCCGTTAACGGTGCGAAGCCCGTTTGTGCCGACCGGAAACGGCGGCGAACTGAGCGGAAAATTGTCATTTATACTGAGCGATTGCAAGCCGTTATGAACGTAGCCGAAACTTCCGCCGACCACAGCGCGAAAACGCTTGATAGGAAAGAAAATCGTTCCAGCCGGTACAAAGGAATAATCTACCGGGCGCGGGCTTCGCAGGCCGAAACGGTCAAGCAATTCTTCTTTGGCATTGCTTGACCCATTGATTGACGGCACAAAATTCAAACGCCCTTCGGCGTTTGTGAATGCATCGGCATAAGCAGGATTATCGAGGCTGTCGAGATGGGCGTCAGGAAAGGCTGCGAAACGCGAAGGCAAAGCCGTTTCGCCGCTCTCTATGACGCTCTCGGTTGTCCGTTCATAAGCATTCGTCGCGCTCTGAGCATTGCCGTTGTTATCGGCGTTTTTTTGAGCCGCCGCGTCCGCTTGCTTTTTCTCGTCACGTTCGCCCACTTCTTTGGACAACACATTCGCCGCGAAAAAATCAATCGTAAAGTCCGGACGGACAATTACATTGCGTCCGGGTTCCGCTATCAAGGGATTCGCCGGATCACGCAGGCTGGCAACTTCGACTGCTCCTTCGATAACAACTACTCTGGTATCGCCCAACGGTTCGACGCTAACTTCAAATTCGGTTCCGCGAACGGCTATCGAAGCCGTCGGGCTTTTGATCCGATACGGATTTGGTTTGCCCTGAATATGGTTGATCTTTACCCTGATTCGCCCAAGGACGATCTGAAGTAATTCACGAAAAGAAGATGCATTTTGGTAGCTTCCTATTACCACCCGGGAACCGGGCATAACAATAACCTGGCTGCCATCTGTGAGATCGATCACGACCCGCCCGCCGCCGCGCGTGTCGATCTCGTCGCCCGGTGCAAGCGTTGTACCGCGCACCATGCGTGAGCTTTTGCGCCCGTTGCCGGCAATCGCAGCGGATCCTTGGACGCTCGTAACACGTGCCTCGACCGCTGCTCCTTGAGCCCGAATGCGTAGGAATCCTGCCGAACCCAGAAGTATCACGGCGATCGCAAACGACACCGAACACAGAAACCAAATTTTTCGCGAATGCTTCCTCATTTTCTCAGACGTTCATCTACCTCTGATCCGTATTGTGAAACACGGTCCCGCTTTACTCGTCCTCGTCACCCTCTTCCGCCGAATCGAACAAATCATAGCGGGCGATCAAACGCTGCACCGTGCGGCGGTCAACGCCAAGCCGCGCGGCTGTTTTTCGCCGGTTTCCTCCGTTTTCGATCAGAGTCATAACTAAATAACGCTTTTGCAATTCTTCAAGACTTGGACGCTTGGCAAAAAGTTTCCGAAAAGTCTCGCTTTCCGAAAAAGTCGTATCATCCCGTTTCGCAGCTTCACATATCGGAGTTGGCAGGCAATCCACCGTTATAATCTTGCCCGTCGAAAGAGCAATGGCTCGAATTATTGCGTTTTCCAGTTCGCGGACGTTGCCTGGAAACGGATAACTACAAAGAGCGTCCCAAGCTGCACCAACCAAATGCGGTGCCGATCCGTCCTGTGCATTATTTCGCAAAAAATGTTTGACGAGTAACGGAACATCGCCCGGCCTATCGCGAAGAGCCGGCAGTTCTATGTTCAATACACTTAAACGATAAAAAAGGTCGCTTCGAAATTCGCCCGACAAACTCAATTTTAGCAGATCGGCATTACTCGCTCCGATAACTCTGACATTGACCTTGGTTGTGACCGTCGCACCTACGCGCCGTACCTCTCCAGATTGCAGGACTCGCAAAAGACTTGTTTGAAAGCCCTGGCTCGTCGATGCGAGCTCGTCCAAAAAAATCGTCCCCCCGTTTGCCGCCTCAAAAAGCCCGACCCTATTGCTGTTCGCCCCTGTAAACGCTCCTTTCTCGTATCCAAAGAGCTCGGCCTCAAGCAACGTATCTGTCAATCCCGAACAATTGACCGAAACAAACTTCTGCGTCGCCCGCTCACTTAGATCATGCACGGCTCGGGCAACAATTTCCTTTCCTGTTCCCGATTCACCGGTTATCAAAACAGTGGCTGTTGTGCGGGCCGCAAATGCTATTAATTTATAAACGGCCACCATTTTCGGACTCCGCCCGATGAGACCTGACCTCGACAATTCTTCCGTTATTTCTTCATTATTTACCTCATCCGTATTCAATTTCTCTTTATGAGCTTCGAGATGACGCTTTAACAGTGCGGCAACGGTCGCAATTTCAAACGGCTTGGCAATAAAGTCGCTGGCGCCAAGACCAATTGAGTCGAATGCCGTTTCCACGGATCCCTGAGCGGTCATCAGAATGACTGGTAAATCAGGCGTAACTTCACGGGCCGATCTTACAACTGATAAACCATCTCCGTCTGGCATCAAGACGTCGCAGAGAACTGCGTCGAATGTTCGTTTTTGCAAAAGGGAGACCGCCTCGATCCCGGATGCGGCACTCGTGACCCAAAAGCCTTTAAGTGACAAACCCGTCTCCAGCGTTTGCCTAATTGCGGGTTCGTCATCAACAACCAGAATATGTGGTTTCTTCTCTGTCATCAGTTAGTTCACTTTACAAATACACCCACACCCACGCAATACAAGAAGCATCCCCGTATATTGCTACCCTACACTATTAAACATAAAAATAAGGTTAATCCAGCCGCGCTAATAACCTCTTCTTAACGAGCGCACGGCATAATGATCGTAAATTGTGACCCTTTGCCCGGTTCACTCTCGACCGTGATATACCCTCCGTGCATTTCAATGATCTCTTGCGTCAGCGACAAACCCAGGCCGGTCCCTGGGTTTTCGCGCGAACGACGCTGGGGCGCTCGGTAGAATTTTTCGAAAATACGTGGCATTTGATCCGCAGGAATACCATCACCTTCGTCGCGGACGGCGATTTTCAATACCTCTTCATCGCTGCTTGTTTCTATCGTGATAGTGGTTTTATCTGGACTATATTTTATGGCATTGGCGACAATGTTTGTTATGGCTCGCCCAAGCAACTCTGCGTCGGCATCGATATTCCGGTCAAGACTACCAAAATGACGTTTGAATGCTATTTCACGTTTGCCAGCGAGCGGTTCGAGAAAGAGCAGCGTTCGTTCTATAATGGCTTCCGCATCAACAGGCGCGAGCCGCACGGTCTCCGTTCCAGATTCCAGCCGCGTAATATCTAGATATTCGTTGACCATCCGCGCCAGCCGCTTCGATTCGGCATTAATCGTCGACAGCATTTTACGCTGCGCTTCCGGTTCGATTTCGTGTTCCGTCAGAAGCTCGCTCATTCCCTGAATCGCCGTTAACGGCGTACGGAGCTCATGCGTAACAAGGGCAATAACATCATTTTTCGTTTTCTGTAGCTCGCGTTGCTGGCTCACGTCCGATAGCGAGGCGACATATCCGAGGGTTTCTCTTGCTCCGGTCTCTTCTGAAACTACCACCGATAGCCGCAAAAGATAGTAACGCGGGTTGGCCCGCCCGATGACAATTTCGCGTTCAATGGTTTTACGCTCTTCGAGTAAGTTCCTAAGCGATTCGTCCTTCCAAGATTCGGTAATTTCGACGCCGTGCTGTACTTGCGAAATTTTAGAAAACAGATCGCTTCCGATTAGTGCTTTTTCAGAAAAGCCAAAGATTTTTGCAGCCCGTTCGTTAGCAAAAGTTATCCTTCCGTTGGATTCGGCAATAATCAGGCCTTCGTCGAGAGAACGCAAAGCCCGATCAACAAAAATTGAACGCTCGATCAGATCACGCGACAGATGTCCTATCGTTTCCGTTTTCCACTCCAATCCGCGCGGCAGTAAATTAGTGATGACAAAAGCGCTCTTTGCACCGATTTTTCCTTCATTGACGGACGTTGAAAAACTCGTTTCGTCAGTTGATAAAAGACGATTTCCGGAAAGGACTAATTCCGCTATTCGCTCGTCCAAATTTGTTGAAGCAGCTAGTGAACGGCGCAGCATTGCCAGCGGCGTCGCAACCGCAAAAGAGGCAAGTATCGGAACGATAGGCGGCACGAAAAAAGCTTTGGCAAAAACGAAATACGAACCGAGGAAAATCAGGGCCAATAGCGTACCAAACACCCCAATTTGTTTTGCCGCCTCAAATTTTCCTTCGGCGATACCCGTCAAAAACAAGACAAGGATCGCAGTCAGGGCAACAAATCCGGCAGTCGTCCAATCGGAAATATTTTGATAGAAACGTCCCCGCAAGATCGTATTGACCTCGTTCGCCAATATCTCCACCCCGGGCATTAGATCCCCATGCTGATCACCCTCGGCATTTTCGCTGTGAACAAACGGCGTGGCAATTCTATCGCCCAGCGTGGCAGCAGTTGCTCCGATAAGAACATACCTGTCGCGAAATCTCTCTGGAGAAACTTTACCGCTAAGAACATCGGTGAAGCTGACTGTCTGTGATGCAAATGACCCCGTTGCTCCGATGTAATCGATGTTCATGCGCAAAGGTTTGATGACCGTCAGTCCACCTGGCGAATCTTCATTTTTGATAAACAAATTGGTCTCCGTTCGGTCGAACGGTATTTTCCTTGTGCCGACGCGCACATATCGCAGGGTCTCGTTGATTTCATCCTCGCGCAAACTGTCGCCGACGCGAACAGTTTCGAGTGCCATTGCCCAGGACGGATTTCCTTCGTCGTCGGCCAGCCGCAAAAGCAGTTCACGGCCAACGCCGTCACGCTCGGTTCCAACATTGACGTGTCCCACGCCTGCGGCTGATTTTTCTAACTCTGATAACGGCCGCAGCCATTCCGAACGTGACAATTCCGGAGTTTCCCGGTTTTCCACCAATTGTTCACCTAGCACCACGTTTCCGGACCGCTTTACCGATTCCGTCAGCGCTTCATCTTCTTCTTTGTCCGTTGGTTCGCTATACAATACATCGAGGGCGATCGCTTTCGGCCGGGAACTGGAGATCTGGTCGAGGACCTGTGCCGTCAGGCTGCGTTTCCACGGGAATTGCCCGAGTTTTGCTATGCTTGCCTCGTCAATCGCCACGATCACTATATCGTCGGGTTCCGCTAAACCACCGCGCATTCGCATCAATTGATCTTGAGCAAAAAGACTTAGCCCGGGAAGGCGCCAAGACACGAACATTCCCGCCGCCGTCGCCAAAGCTACGATCAGCGTGAACCAAACCAGTTTTACGCGGCTCTTAGTCATTGATGCTCGGAGATTTATCATACCGACCGAATTACTCCCAACCTCTGTTCTCTTTATTAACTCTTAACTCATGATACGCTTTGGCCAAAAAACACCGGCGCTCTTTTGCATTTCTCCGGCATCGGCCTTTTGACGATTGACAAAGCTATCGTACATTTGATCGTATATGGTGAAAAGACGGTCCGTCGAATTTTCCAAACATATAGTTGGAAGCCGTGTCGAGCGCGTTTTCTATTTTTCGTATTCATCGCTCAATGATGTTCGGCATCTCGAACTTAAAATTTCACGTATTGGAGTGCCGGTTTGGAGATAGTGAAATGGTAGCATCATACGATAACGCTTATCGAATGCAGGGGCTTGCCTTGCTTTCACGAAATAGATTCTTCCAAATTCACCAATTTCTTCCTGCGAATCCGTTTCCCCCGGAACTATCAAACGAACCAATCGTCGATGACGATTTGCAGCTTCTAACAATCGATTATAGGCAGCGCTGATGCCGCCGGAGTTTTTATGGTAATAGTTTGTTATGTGAACTAACTTTAAATTTTTGTCTGCCATTTGCCTTTTTCAATCTATGCTCAACGTCTGTGTTGCCTGGTTTTGCGCGCAAAATCAATTAAGATAAAGCAATTGGCATTCCTTTAACAAATCTTTTGTTTTAAGTGATACCGTGACGACATTGCTCATTTGTCGAGCCAGACTGCCGCCTCTGAAGAAAAAAAGAGGCGGCAAAATGCCGCCCTACATCTCTTTCATTTGATAAGTGCAATAACAGCCAATTATCCAGTTTTCCGCATTCCCGCAATTTGTTTAGTCGGCATCCCACTTCTCGGCAAATTCAGCGAACCGGGTTTCGGCTTCGGTTTCGGTCGCCGACGTGTAGATCGTCTTGAGATCGCGGGTCACTTCCTGTCTCTGTTTCCAACCGACAAACTGCACCTCGGTGTGCGGAAAGACCGTTTCTATAGCCTCCGGAAAGCCCTTGAGACCATCAACACGGGCGATAAAGATGTAGTTCAAACTTCGGTTCTTCAATTCCGTCATCACAGAGAGCCAAAACTTCGCCCCTCGGTTTGGGCTATCCACAACCCCAAAACCTCTTTTAGCCCGTTCATATCCACGCCTATCGCCACGTAAACCGCTTTGTTCCGCACCTGAGCACCGTCCCTCATTTTGTACTGCAATGCGTCCAGATAAACGATTGGATACACCGTATCGAGTTGCCGATTCTGCCAAGCCGTAACATCGTCGATGACTTCGTCCCTCACATTTGAGATCAACGCCGGCGATACCTCCACCTGGTAGATCTCTTCCAAATGCTGCTTTATCTCGCGCGTCGAAAGTCCCCGTGCGTACAGCGATATATTGTTCTCGTCAAACCCCGTAAATCGCGTCTGGTGCTTGCCCACGATCCGCGGCCCAAACGTGCCGTTTCGATCTCGCGGCACCTCGATCGGTATCGTCCCAAACATCCCCTTTAGTGTTTTTTCCGAACTGCCATTGCGCGAATCCGCTGTTATTGCCCGCTAAGCCGGTGACGCGGACGTAAATCTTTTGCTTTGCAACTCGTAAGGTGTTCGTCGCCCCAGTTTGTACGGCGAATGTAGGGCGTGATCTCGGCGGTCAGTTGTTAATTGTGGGTGGATAAAATACCTAATACATGTTAATATTATTTAGGTATTTTATCCAGATGAAAACCTCAGCACCTAAAATAGCAACTCAGATCTTTCGCAGACACGGCGGAACACTCCTCACGTCGGAAATTCTTCGACTTGGGGTTCATCCGCGAACACTCTACCATCTGCGCGAGAGCGGAAAAATAACCCAACTGAGCCGCGGAGTATACCGGCTGGCCGATCTGCCACCGCTTGAGAATAGCGATCTCGCAACAATGGCAAAACGGGTTCCAGCCGGGGTGGTTTGCCTAATTTCAGCACTCTCTTTTCACGAAATTACAAACGAGATCCCGCATGAGGTTTATCTTGCGATCCCAACCGGTAAGGAAAAGCCGAAAATAAACTTTCCGCCAGCAAGGGTATTTCATTTTTCACCGGAAACGTATTCACCTGGTATTGAAGAGCATATTCTGGACGAAGTGAAAATCAAAATTTATTCAAAGGAAAAGACAATTGCAGATTGCTTTAAGTTCCGTAATAGAATCGGTCTGGATGTGGCCCTCGAGGCCCTTCGACAATGCGTCAGTAAAGGCTGTTCGCGGAAAAAGATTCTTGATTTCGCCCGTATCTGTCGAGTCGAGCATGTGATACGTCCATATATTGAATCAATTCAGTAATCGAAATGACAGAAAACCTTGCGGCATCCATACCTCAGCGACTACTCAATTTGGCTCGTAGTGACGACCAGCCGCTAAACGAATTGCTACAGTATTTCTTGAAAGTAGGCAGACGTGAGCGACTCCGTGTCTTTGGGAACGGAAGGCAGAAAGTGCAAGAGGTTACGATAATCAAAAAACTCGTACGAGAAATATCGACCTTTGTTTACTCGTAAACATTGTGTAAAGAGGTTATTGGAGGCGGCGATCGGAATTGAACCGATGAATAAAGGTTTTGCAGACCTCTGCCTTACCACTTGGCTACGCCGCCTAACTTCTTTATGTACAATAACTTAGGACAAACATAGATCTTGTTCACTTTGGGGATTCTTTGGGGACTATTTGCAAAACCTATCCCCAAAAACACTATTTTCGAGCGATAGGCTGTGCCGTTCATAGTACCCGATAAAGATTTTGCCTGCCCGATGAATCGGTGTAACTCGAATTATATCAATGATACTGCGGTTCTTGCAAGTTCTTCGAAGGGTACTATGCTTACTTCTATGTGTCGTTGTCGCCGTATTTTGATGGATAGGCAGAGGTCAAGATCGCTTTACCCCGAATCGTCCTAGAATACTGAAATTACCGGAGAGACCTGATCGATAACATTCTCGTAATTAACACACTTGTGTGACCCTATTTTAAAATAGTACCGGTCCGGAAGTGCGTATTCCTGGCTGGTGTTAATCGAGGCAGGTTTACACTTAAGCTGCTTACTGGGACGGCCTAAGTACTCCTCACGTGAATCAGCCTAACTCCTAGAAACTGATTAGACCTCACGCTTCTTTTCTTATTTGTCATCCAAATTTTTCAGCTCTCGATACCAACGAACACTGGACGTGTTTTCTTCTTCCGATTCCCGCATTGGAGATTCGGCGTCGAATCCCAGTCGAGCGATCGGCAGGCAAGATCAGCGAAGCCGCTTTACGAGCCAGTCGGAGATAATTTGCAGGACGTCGTTCTGCATCATCACCGGCGGCGGGAGTTTTGCATAGTTTCCCGGGAAGCCGTCGGTGTCATGAACGAAGAGATGATTGAGATCCGGCAGCACGCGAGCAGTCGCATTCTTGTTACCGCCCTCCCTGAACGCTTTTTCCATCAGCGCCACTTGCTCAGGCACCGCCTGCTGGTCGCGGGAGCCAGTAAGAATCAGCACCGGCGTCTTCACGCGACGCATCGTCGCAGCGGGATCGTACGTGAGAAAAAACTTCATCCACGGGTCAGCGGCCATCATGGCATCGATCCTCGCAGGGATCGCAGCGATGAGCTCGCTGCGCTTTTCCGGCGTTAGCTTCGTGTCGTGTTCGTAACCGTTTTTGATCTGAAAATGGAGCGCGATTCGCCCAGGTTGAGCGATGCCGGCAAGCAGCACGATGGCGCGAAGTGTTGGCTCCTTTTCGGCCACAATCGGCGCGATTATGGCACCCTCGCTGTGACCGAGCACCCCGAGGCGTTCGGGCCGGATCTCGGGCCGCGTGCGCAGATATGCGAGTCCGGCGCGAGCGTCCTCGGCGAAGTCCGCGCTGGTCGAACCCTTAAATGTGCCGCCGGACGCCCCCGTGCCCCGGTCATCCATGCGCAGCACGGCTGTTCCGCGGCGCGCCAGCGAATCCGCGATCTGACGGAAGGGGCGAAACCCTGGCAGCCCTATGGCTTCGTCGCGGTCCTGCGGCCCAGATCCTGTGACGGTGACGATGGCTCCCACGGGCTTCGCGCGGCTCGCACCCTTGGGCAGCGTCAGCGTGCCAGCGAGGGTGTGGCCGGCCGGTGTCTTTACCACTACATCCTCTGCAGTGTAGGGTGCGTCGGCGGGTGCGGAGTAATCGAGTTTCGGCTTCGGCGTCGCGGCCGCCTGTTCGCTCGGCTCGCCGCGCTTGAAGGTGAGCGGGAACGGTTGGCCGCCCTGAGTGAACGTCCCGGTCAACTCCGTTCGTTCTTTGTTCAGGATGCCTTCGAAGAGGGCCTCGACCGACTTCATCTCCAGGCGCACGGCATCATTATTGACCGTGATCCTGTCAATCGGGATGGTCGCGCCCTGATCGAGGCTGTCTAATTTACCGGAGTAAGTCCCCGCCTCGGATTTCGTCAAATTAAGAACCAGCCGAAGCTTCGCTCCGCCCGCCTCAAGCGTACCTTGCCACGAGCCTTCCAGGCCGTTCGTCCGCGCTTGACCAAAAGCCTGGCACGAGAGGATTAGCAGAAGCATCCACATCAATAAGCTATTTTTCATATTTCCTTCTCAGAGCCATCGAAGCAAATGACCAATTTCTCACTATCATTTCGTTATTTCTGCATTTCGAATAACAAACCTCAGCGGCTTGCGACCATACCCGATGCCGGTGATTTAACACATTTGTCTCCGCAGGGAAGCCTCACGGCAAGCGCAATGTCTTGCTTCATAAATTATCGTTCTTCAGTTCACGGTACCAACGGGTACTAGTCGTATTCTCCGCTTCCGATTCCCGGAGTATTTTTAACGAGCGGGCCGATTGACTATGAGCGCATGCGACGAGCAGTGCATTGATGGCTGCGACAGGAGCGACGTAAGAATCGATAAACGACGTGTGAGCGGTTGAGGCTACCAAATAAGCATCGCAGTATTTGGCGATAGGTGTAGTGTCGCTATCGGTTATCCCGAAGGTCGGTACATTCTGCTGTCTGCCACGTTTAGCGGCCTCAACGGTCTCACGTAATCCACGCCCAAAACTTATGGCTATGATGAGATCTTTTTCGGTCAGGATCCTGATCTTGTTTTGCACTACGCCAGTGCTGCCGATCGGCGCTTCTGTATCATATCCCAGGCGCACCAGCCCATATGCCAGCGATGAGGCCAACGCCGCCGCAAAATCTATGCCGATAACAATGATCCGGCGAGAGCGGTTTATTTGTTGAGCGAATTCAATTATCTTATTTGGATTCAGATAAGCCCTGAAGGACGCAAGGTTTTCGACATCTTTGCTGACGTTTTGCAATACGAGGTCCTCGACACTTTGATTTGTCTGTGCCGCCGCCTTCATAGCCGTGTATGGCGTGATCTGCGTAACGAAGTGCTCCCGCAGATCTTGTACGAAGTCCGCGAATTTTTCATAGCCGAGAGCCTGCACTGTTCGAATGATCGTTGCGGAGTCAACATTATAACGCCGGCCCATCTCGCGTGACGATAGGAAAAACGTCTCATTTGATTCATCCAAAATTTGGTGGAGCAAGCGTTGGCGGCTCGAGCTTAAATGAGCCCGGCCGTCAAGAAAACGGGTTCCTAGTGTTGTTCTCGCAGCGATGCTCTGCTCGCCATTTATGTCACCGTTTTCCCCGTTAAAGACCAAGGAATTCCTTCCATCGTCGCGTGCGGCGGCAACACTTTTATCCAAACCTTTCAGCGTATTGTCGGAGCCTGTCTCTTTCTCCATCCTAAATCTTCCTTTTGCCAGTAATTTCGGAAAGTCTTTACCAAAACAAGTTTAGCCGGAACCTGCCATAGTATTTGTATCTGAAAATTCCAACCCTGTTTGCCCTAAAACGAGTAATATAAAAAACAATTTTCACATTTGCCGGTTACTTTGGTACATCTGCAATAACTTATGAATTTTCAACTAGTGCCGTCAAGTTTGCAGCATATGTTGCAAAAAAGTCAAGACAATGTTACAAAACTTCTGATCAAGCCGTATTTTAAAGAACAGCAGCATGAATGTGATTGATCTTTACGCCCGAGAAAAGGGGGTGACCGCTTTTTTGCCTGTCTCCGCAAATTCCATGCGTTTACGAGGTTGAAGAGAGCCCCGTTGATTCTAGAGACTGAGAGAAATGTCCGATCGGAGAAGACGGTTTGATGTGTTGGTCGGGAACGCGGTCGGGCAATTATGATGTGATTAGCGATGCGTCTAAACTTATTTTTGCAGTATGTGATGCATTCTCTTGACATAATGCATCGAATCGTGTAGAAATATCTTCACAATCAATTTTTGTTAATAAATTGGCAATACCGTATCTCAATAATATTGGATTCAAGAATTTGATTTCTTACCGAATGTTCGGAAAGGTCACACCGGTTTGACACTTATTTTTCGTAGCTTTGCGGTTACCGCCATTACGGCCATTCACCTCTTTAATGTGATATTAGCCCGCATTCGCGGATGTGGAATCATCGACAAGTGCGTAATTCGACGCCTAATCGATCAAATTGAACTTCGAACTCAGAAAAAGGAGCATAAATTATGTTTAGTTATAAAACGAGGAACCTAACGCCCGTCAAGGGTATTATGCGGGAGCGAGGGCAGGCCAGATTCAGAAATTATTCCCCGCTGATAATTATTGCCTTCACTTTAGTGATGCTCCCCATCCTGGCCTCCATTACTGTTGGCCAAACGACTACCTCTACAATCGAAGGAACCGTAACCGATGCAAACGGCGCGGTGGTTGCGGGCGCGACGATCAAGGCGAGCGGAACCACCCTGGCGACCGAGCGCACCGCGACGAGCGATGCGGAAGGTTTCTACCGCATAACCGCATTACCGGCGGGAACATACACCCTGACCGTGTCACAGACGGGCTTCGCAGCCAACACCTCCAATATTGAGTTGACGCTCAACCGCACCGCGAGATTCGACGTGCAGATGCAGACTGGAAACGTGGCCGGTGTTGTCAATGTCACCGGCGAACTGCCCCTGCTGGAACCGAGTGCTTCGTCCACGGGAGCGACCATTACCCCGCAGCAAATTCAAGATCTTCCCGTAAACGGGCGGGAATATCTTGATCTGCTGCAGCTTGTGCCAGGCGTCGCCATCAACCGGCAATCGAGCGGTGATAATGCAAACCCGGTACTCGGTGAGCGAAGCGGCAACAACAATTTTTTCATTGATGGACAGCCGAACAAAGACACCGTCAGCGGCGGGCCCGCGGCGCAGTTTAATCAGGAAACAATTGCCGAGTTTCAGGTACTGACCACCGGATATAAGGCCGAGTTCGGACAAGCGTCGGGGGCGATAGTCAATGTCATAACCAAAAGCGGCGGTAATCGTTTTAACGGTGTCGGCTCGCTGTTTGCCCGCAACGAGGCCCTTGATTCGTCCAACTCATTGGACCCGGCGGTAACCCAACCTGTGCACCTCCGACGATTTGACTATAGCCTTGCGGTTGGCGGGCCGATCTGGAAAGATAAAATTTTCTTCTTCGGCTCCTCGGAACGGATAACTGAGGATCGCGGTATTGACTTCAATTACCCGGCTCTCGGCACAACGCCTGGTGCCTTGACGGTACTTCAACTATTGCGGACCCAGGAAAGCCCATTCGATGTTCCCGAGCGATCACGCGAAACGCGAAACTTTTTCAAACTCAACGAACAGTTCGGACGTCATCAACTGGTTCAGGAAATGAACTACACAAATGACTATTCCCGGGGCTCGGGTTTAGGCTTGCCGTCAACTCGATCCAGCACGAGCGGGCGACGGTTACTGCTTGCGTTTGGCGACACGATGCTTTTAGGCGATCAGGCCAATCCCTGGTTATTGACGCTTCGCGCTGCGTTTCGCGGTGAGCCGTCTGACCGTCGGCCCTCTAATCCCGCGTTCGTGGGGACTTCATTGAGCGCCTTCACCGTGCGCCGGCTTTGTCCCCCGACGTGCAATGCCAGCAATTTGTTTGGCGATCTCCCTACTGTCAGTTTTGGTAATGCCACGACGCCTTCGAATCTTGATCAGAAATACACCTCTTTCGCCGCCAACGCCAACAAACTTTTTGGCGATCATGACCTCAAGTTCGGGTGGCAGTTTCTTAGGACTAAAGTTGACGGTCTCGATTCTCAAACTTTGACAAACCAGATCTTTCCCACGATCGACGACTATGTAAGCTTTGGGCCCGTAAACGGCGGTATTTTCCTGCTTCTCGATGCAGGAGGACCGACGCCCGAGTCACGAGAGATTCATCTGCGGAATAACTATAATGGACTGTATGTTCAGGACGACTGGAAGATACTAAAAAACCTGACGGTCAATCTCGGGCTTCGCTGGGAACACGATTCCGAATTCACGTCGAAGAATAACTTCGCGCCGCGTCTTGGCGTCGCCTGGGCTATAACGCCCAAGACGGTTATTCGCGCTCATTTCGGCAAGTTTTATGACCAGTTTCGGCTTGGCCTTGTGGGTCAGGTTCCCGCGTTCGGCGGCAGCGACCGCCGAGTTGTCCAATCGCTGTATTTTCCGCGGGGGTTTTACGGGTCGCCAAGTTATATAGCCAGCTTGGCGCGTGCGGTCGGCCTTCCAGGTCCCTGTATTTCGAATCACCTAACGGATGCCCAGATTACAGCGGGTGGTGTAGTGTGCCCAACCGGCGGGGGACCGATTGTCGGAGTCGACAGGCTCAATAATGTGGTCGCACCGGGGCGCCCACCCATCCCGGCCAATTCCGTCATCAACATAGGCAATGTGCAAGGTCTTACCGGCCTAACACCGGCACAGTACCTGATTCAGGCGGCGGCGGCTATCGGCCAGCCGGCGGGATATTTTCAGTGGGGCCAGTTCGGAGTTCTGAACAATCCCATTATTCCACCGCAAACCGCCCCGACAACCGTAGATAGCGCGTTCAAGACTCCGCATACGCTCAGTTTCAGCGTTGGCGTGCAGCGCCAGATATCGAAGGACATGGTGGTTGAGGTTGATTATTTCCACCGTGAAATGCGCAACCTTCTGGGCAACAGGACCAGCAATCTTGCTTTCAGGTCACGAGTCACCGGTAGGAGCTTTGACCCGCCGAATCCCGGCGGAGAAATCTCGACTTTCGGGCCTTTCTTTGAAGGAAGGTATGACGCCCTGGTTGCCAGCTTCAACAAACGTCTCAGCAACCGCTACCTTATCGGAGCAAGCTATACATATGCCAAGGCCACTGACAACTCGCTCGGCATCGGGACGCGTTCTACGGACCAATTCATCGGAATTGCACCGCTGGTAACCGACCCCGGACGCGCTATGACCCCTACAACTCCAGCGTGTCCCGGTCAAAACAACCAGAACGGTTCATTCACTGCGTGTAATGGCAACTTCGTGGCGCAGGCGGGAACATTTGTTAATGGCCCCGATCTCGACAAGGGGCCTTCGCCGTTGGCGTTAGATCACATCTTTCAGGTCAACGGGCTGGTCGACCTTCCGTGGCAATTTCAGATCGGCGGTATATTTCGGACGCAGAGCGGTTTTCACTTCAGCCGCCGCGATGAATTGTCCAGGGACCCGGACGGCAACGGTAATTTCAACCTTATCGATTTTGTCGCGGGGAGGAACGCCTTCTCGGCGCCACCATTCGTCAATCTCGATCTACGCTTTTCAAAGCGGTTCGACCTTGGCGAACGAGTGAAAATACAGCTTCTGTTCGAGTTCTTCAATGTGTTTAACCGGCAGAACCCCGCGGTCGTACAAACTCGTGCGGACAGTCCGCTCCGCCCGACACTACGCCCGTTCGGAACGGCAGATCAGGTGCTGTCGGGCCGGGAAGGACAGGTTGGATTCCGAATTTCGTTCTAAACAAATAAGTGACGTGATTAACTGGCCACCGTCACGTCGTGTCGGTGGCCTATCAGAATCGGAAATGTGAGGGGAAGGCTTTCGAATCGAGTTTCCCAGTGCAGGAGATTGGCGAACATGACAAAACGACATCTAGCTGTTTCGGTATTGTTGAGCCTTGCTTGTTATGCTGCCGCGGCGGCGCAGGGCACACGGATGCTTCGTCATCCGACAGTCAGCGCTGATCTTGTGGCTTTCGCGTATGCGGGCGACCTTTGGGCCGTCTCGCGGAGCGGAGGACAGGCGCGACGGTTGACCTCCACACCGGGAGTCGAAAGCGACCCTTATTTTTCTCCGGATGGTGCTCAGATCGCCTTCTCGGCTACGGTTGCCGGCAACACCGACGTCTATGTAATGCCGACCGCCGGTGGCGATGCCAAAAGGCTTACATACCACCCCGGTGTCGATCGAGTGACCGGGTGGAGTCCTGACGGACGCCGGGTTGTTTTTTCATCCGTCCGGACCAGCGCTCCACTGGAGGCACACTACCGTCTATGGACGATTGGCTTCGAAGGCGGCATGCCTGAGCCCTTGTCGCTGCCGCGTGCATTCAGCGGCTCTTATGCACCGGATGGCAAACGGCTGGCTTACGAGGAGTTCTCGACCACAATGTTTCCGGCATGGCACGAGACCAGTTTTTGGCGCCACTATCGGGGTGGACGCACACATCCGATCTCGGTAGTAAATCTGGCCGACAACTCGGTCGAGGAACTTCCGTGGACGAACAGTAACGACAGCAGTCCGATGTGGGTCGGCGATACGATCTATTTTATCTCTGACCGCAATCACACGGCGAACCTCTTCTCCTGTAAGGTCGGTTCGAAACAAGTTACTCAGCTTACGAATCATGAAGACTTTGATGTTATGTCGGCGTCGGCTGGTTCGGACGCGATCGTTTATGAACAGGCCGGATATATTTTCCTGGTTGATACAAAAGGCGGTAAGGCAAAGCAGCTAAATATTCAAGTAAACGGTGATCTGCCATGGGCGCGGCCTCAATTCAAAAAGGTTGGCGACTCGATAAGGGGCGCGGTGCTTTCGCCGGGGGGAGTTCGAGCGGCCTTTGAAGCACGTGGTGAGATCTTTACTGTACCCTCCGCAAAAGGTGATTACCGAAATCTGACAAACAGTTCGGGTGCTCATGATCGTGATCCGGCTTGGTCCCCGGACGGAAGCCAGATAGCATGGTTCTCCGACGCGAGCGGCGAGTACAAAATAATGTTGGGTGAGCCATCGGGACTCTCGGAGCCCCGCGCGATTCCATTGCCATCCACGGCCTACTTTTCGAATCTGCAATGGTCGCCGAACGGGCAGCAATTCCTTCTTGAGGACAACCACAACAATATCTGGACGATGGATGTCAAGACAGGGACCGCGGTAAAGATCGACACGGACGATAATGGCGATCCCACACGTTCCTTCGATTCGTCATGGTCCGCTGATTCGAAGTGGATAACATATTCAAAGAATCTCAAGAGCCGTATACGCGCCGTCTTTATTTACTCAGTTGCCGAGCAAAAAGCTCATCAGATTACGGATGGCCTGGCGGATGCTATTTCTCCTGCTTTTGATGTCGGGGGCAAATATCTCTATTTCCTCGCGAGTACCGATTTTGGCCCGCGGACGAGTTGGCTGGATATGAGTTCGCTGGATAAACCGACTCGCCGGGCCATCTACCTGGTGGTATTGAGCTCCGGGGAACCGTCTCCCTTCCTGCCGGAAACAGGTGACGAGCCCCCGCCTCCGCCCGCGGGCGGAGAAGCCGCGAAACCCAAACCCGCCGCGGCCGATGCGATGATGAAGATCGACTTCGACGGAATCAGCCAGCGGATACTTCCGGTTAGCGTCCGACCGGCGGATTTCGGCAATCTCTCCGCCGGTCCATCAGGAACGATCTTTTATACGGAGGCGACAGCCGGCGCACCTACGTTAAAACTGCACCGTTACCAGATAAAGCCCGGTACCGCGGCACCGTTTATTGAAGGGATCACCCGTTACACAATCTCGGCTGATAAGAAAAAACTCATGTACGGAGTTGGTCCCGGACGTTGGGGTATTGTGGGAACCGACGCTCCCGCGAAGGTTGGTGACGGGACGCTAACTGTGTCTCAGCTTGAAACGAGGGTGGATCCGCGTACCGAATGGGCAAATATTTTTCGTGAGACTTGGCGGATCCAGCGTGAGTATTTTTACGACTCGAAAATGCAAGGTGCAGATTGGGAAGCTATCTATAAAAAGTACCTTCCGCTTCTCGCGCATGTAGGTCACCGGGCCGATCTTAGCTACCTCATCGCACAGACCGGCGGCGAACTGACGGTCGGGCACTCGTACCTGACAGGCCAGGGCGATGTTCCGAACGAAGATACGGTGTCGGTCGGGTTGTTGGGTGCGGATGTGAAGGTCGAAAACGGCAGTTACCGGATCAGCCGCATCTACAACGGCGAGAATTGGAATCCCGAATTAAGGGCTCCGCTCAGTTCGCCGGGCATCAATGTTTCCGAGGGCGATTATATTCTTAGCGTCAATGGAAAGCCGCTCGATTCGAAAACTAACTTCTATAGCCTTTTCGAAAATACCGCTAACCGTCAGACAGTGCTGAGGGTAAACAATAAGCCGTCTTCGGATGGTTCGAGGCTTATCACGGTGGTTCCGGTCG
Source organism: Chloracidobacterium sp. (assembly GCA_031430895.1). Classification (GTDB taxonomy): domain Bacteria; phylum Acidobacteriota; class Blastocatellia; order Pyrinomonadales; family Pyrinomonadaceae; genus OLB17. The sequence goes on from JANPCJ010000149.1 coordinate 25,977, forward strand.
CAAGCGAAAACGGCCTCCGCACCCGGGCATGGATCGAAGACAATCGCCGTCTCGTAGACAAACTTTCGGGTGGCCGCCTCGCATACGTCTGGCTTCCGAACACTGGTGGTCCGGGCTATACATCTTTTATCCGTTATTTTTACTCGCAGCAGAATAAGGAAGGGACCATCGTTGACGAACGCTATAATCAGGGCGGAATGGTTGCGGATTTTATAGTTAATGAACTCGACCGGAAACCGATGGGCTTTTTCGCACTTCGTGACGGAAATACTTTCTACTCGCCGATATCGGGAGTGTACGGGCCGAAGGTAATGCTAATCAACGAATCGGCCGGATCGGGCGGGGACGCTCTGCCGTTTTATTTCCGGGTTCGAAAGCTCGGACCGCTTGTAGGAACCCGCACCTGGGGCGGCCTGGTTGGAACACTTGGCACTCCGCAAACGATAGACGGCGGGGGGATCACCGCCCCGAGCCTTGCTTTCTACAATTTGGAAGGGAAATGGGACGTTGAAAACGTCGGGATAGCTCCTGATATAGAAGTGAAGAATTCGACCGCAGAATTTGTCAAAGGGCACGACACGCAACTCGAACGGGCCGTTGCGGAGGGCCTGAAGCTGCTTGAAAAAGAACCTATGAAGCGTATTCCCCGTCCGGCTCCGATCGATCGAACCTCAAAGAAGCCGGTGAACTAGCGTTTTACCGAAAAAGCACCGGTTGGTCGGGCTAGAGACTGATCGATAACTAAAAAGGAAAGAATGAAGATAGCAATAGCACCTTTTTTGCGCCTCCTCCTAATACTCGCTTGTTTTGCGGCCATCACGCCGTTAACCGCTCAGCAGCCAGAGCCTCCATTTACACGAAGTGAGGTTATGATCCCCATGCGCGACGGTGTGCGGCTTCACACTTTCATTTACGTTCCGACCCGGAATGACGAGAAATTGCCGATAATGTTTCTACGAACGCCGTACGGAACCGGCGATATGAGTCCCGCCCAGCTTGCCGGTGCTCTTTCGGAATTGACGGCAGAGGGTTATATCATCGTCAACCAGGATATACGCGGCCGATTTAAATCCGAAGGCCAGTTCGTTATGCTCAGGCAGCCACGGGATCCGAAAGACAAAAATGCGATCGACGAGAGCACTGACGCCTACGACACGATCGAATACCTGCTAAAGAACACTTCGAATAACGGGCGTGTCGGGATGGCTGGCACGAGCTACGGAGCTTGGTTAACGGTCATGGCCGCGCTTGATCCTCACCCGGCGCTCAGAGCCGCCGTTCCGGCGGCATCACCGGCCGATATGTGGATCGGCGACGACTTTCATCATAATGGAGCATTCCGGCTTAGTTACGGTCTCGAATACACCTACATGATGGAGTCGTCAAAGGAAATTACCGACACCGCCGGTCTCGTTAATAACTACGACGTTTATCAGTGGTATTTGAATTTAGGCCCGCTCGCGAATGTCGATGCTAAATATTTTAAGAAGGGTCTGCCAACGTGGAATGATTTTGTAAATCACCCCGATTACGACGCCTTTTGGAAACGGCAGGGCTTTGCACCGTGGCTCAATCGTGTTACCGTACCGACGCTCAACGTTGCCGGTTGGTGGGACCAGGAAGATTTTTACGGCCCGATAACGATCTACGAACTGCTCGAACGGCATGATACCGAGCATAAAAACTTTCTGGTGGTCGGCCCTTGGAATCATGGAGGCTGGTCGAGAGGGGACGGACGAAAACTCGGTCCCGTCGATTTTGGCAGCGAGACCTCGGCCTATTATCGAAAAGAGGTAATGGCCAAATTTATGGCGCATTACCTGAAAGATAAGCCGGACCCTAATCTGCCCGAGGCACTGACCTTCCGAACCGGAGCCAATCAATGGGTACGTAACGATGCCTGGCCTCCGAAACAAAATGTCGTCGGGCGGTCACTATATTTTCAAGTGAAAGGCGGGCTTTCGTTCGAACCGCCATCGTCGAAAGAAACGTTGGCTTTCGACAGCTATATTTCGGACCCGGAAAATCCGGTCCCTTATCGCCAGCGTCCGATCCTGCTGAAAACGGGTTGGACAACGTGGCAGGTAAACGACCAGCGATTTGCGGCGGATCGCCCCGACGTTTTAAGTTGGGAGACCGAGGTTCTAACGGATGATGTTACCGTCTCGGGAAAAATAACGGCCAATCTTTTTGCTTCCACAACCGGTACGGACGGCGACTGGATCGTTAAGCTGATCGACGTTTACCCCGAAAACTATAAGGCCGATCCGACAATGAGCGGCTACCAACTTATGATCGCGGGCGATGTGCTCCGCGGCCGTTATCGCAACAGCCTTGAGAAGCCTGAGCCGATTCCGGCAAATTCGGTTCAGCATTACAAGATCGGCTTTCCGGCGAATGACCACGTGTTTAAAAAAGGACACCGGATAATGGTTCAGGTGCAAAGCAGTTGGTTTCCGGTGATCGACCGCAACCCGCAGAAATTCGTGCCGAATATTTTTCTTGCGAAAGAATCGGATTTTCAAAAGGCAACACAGCGGGTGTATCGCTCAGGCCGACAGGCGTCGTATATCGCGCTGCCTGTTGAGGAAACAAAATAATTTATCGACTTCCTGTTTGCGTGTTACCTGACAAAGTTATGAACGTTCTCCGTCGCTTCTTTTCTTTTATTCTTGTTTTTCTGCTAACGATGAGCGTTTTGCGTCTACCTATATGTGCGCAAACTGCTGAACCTATTTATGACATCGTCATTCGAAACGGCCGCGTGCTCGACGGCGCGGGAAATCCCTGGATTGCGGTGGATGTTGCTATCAAAGACGGCTGCTTTGTCCGCATCGGTAAGATCGAGGGCAAGGCCAAACGCGAGATCGATGCAACAGGCAGATATGTTTCGCCCGGTTGGATCGATATGCTCGATGCATCGGGAGAAGTTCTGCAGAAAAACGGCTTGGCTGAAAGCAAGCTTCTGATGGGCGTGACAACGGGCATCGGAGGCGAAGGCGGAACGCCCGTTCCGGCGGAGAAGATAGCCGAATATTTTGCCGGTCTCGAAAAAAGCGGGATCAGCATGAATTTTGGCACCTACTACGGCGCGACACAGGCGCGCGTTGCCGTCTTGGGACAGGAGGCACGCGATCCGACAGCCGATGAACTTTCTCGCATGAAATCCATCATGGAAACCGCCATGAAGGGCGGAGTGCTTGGAATGTCTACGGCGCTTATTTACCCGCCTGCGAGCTTTTCGAAAACCGAGCAGCTCGTCGAGTTGGGGAAGGTCGCCGGACGCTATGGAGGCATTTACTCCAGCCACATCCGCGGCGAAGGAAAAGATCTCATTGAATCGATCGACGAGGCGATCTCGATCGGCGAAAAAGGCGGGTTGCCGGTTGAAATCTACCATCTCAAAGCGGCATATCAGCCCGGCTGGGGAACGCTGATGAAGTTGGCAGGCGAAAGGATCGAGGCGGCGCGAGCACGTGGCCTGGACGTCGCAGCGGACATGTATCTTTACACGGCGGGCGGCACAGGGCTGAGCGCGGTCGTTCCGGCTTGGGCATCCGAAGGCGGAAACGCAAAGCTTATGGAGCGGCTGAAAGATCCCGCGATCCGCACCCGACTAAAGAATGAGATAAAAACCAGCTCACCAGGCTGGTGGAATATAGTTGAAGCCGCGGGCGGATGGGAACAGATCGTCCTTGTTTTCGCGGGGAATAAGGAGAATGACCGTTTTCTGGGTAAAAATCTTGCTCAGATTGCAAAAGAATGGAACAAGGATCCCGCTGATGCTGCTTTCGACCTGCTGCTGCAGGGCAGCGGCAGGGTTTCGGCTCTCTACTATATGATGACCGAATCCGACATCGAAACCGCGATCAAATTTCCATGGATCAGCTTCGGCAGCGATGCGTCGGCGTCAGCGACGCTGGCCGATCCCAACACTGCCGGTATGGGACACCCTCGCGGTTATGGGAATTTCCCACGCGTGATCGCAAAATACGTTCGGGAAAAAAAGATCCTGACGCTGTCTGAAGCGATCAGAAAAATGACATCCTGGCCGGCGACGCGAATGCGGCTGGCTTCGCGCGGATTGATCAAAGAAGGCTGCTGGGCAGATGTGGTCATCTTCGACTACGACAAAATACAGGACGGTGCTACGTATGACTTTCCTTTTAGGACGCCGACGGGAATCGATTTCGTGCTCGTAAATGGCCAGGTCGTTATTGAGAAAGGAAAGCATACCGGGGCCAAACCCGGAAAGGTAATCTACGGCCCGGGCAAAACGTCCCAATAACCAGAATTATGAGAATAAGACTCGATCTGATTTGTATAATGCTTCTGCTGTTTGGGATCGTCCTCGCGGCAGAGGCGCAGGTAACGAAAATGAAAATATACATCTCGGTGGACATGGAGGGGGTAGTCGGGGTTGTCACGGCCGACCAGTTGAGCCCAACGGGCTTTGAATATCAACGGTTCCGGGAGTTTATGACCCAGGAGACAAACGCCGCTATCGAAGCCGCATTTGCAGCCGGGGCGACCGAGGTAGTGCTAAGCGATTCGCATGGGAATGCTGAAAACCTGCTGATCGAAAAGCTGCCGAAAAATGTTCTGCTCGTTCGCGGATTTCCGCGCCCGTTGGAGATGATGCAGGGAATTGACGAGACTTTCGATGGAGTTATTTTTATTGGCTATCACGCAAGCACAACCAATCCTCAAGGCGTCCGTGCCCACACATTTTCCAGCGCGAGGCTGGCCGACGTCCGGTTGAATAGTGTCTCAGTGTCGGAAGGGAGCTTTAACGCGGCAGTCGCCGGCCATTTTAATGTGCCTGTGATCATGGTCTCCGGCGATGATGCCGCCGTCAAGGAGGTCACGACCGCGGTCGGCGATATCGAGGGAGCGGTCGTTAAATGGAATTACGGCTTCCATTCCGCAAAAACCATGATGCCCGAAGCTGCCTACGATCTTATCCGCGAGAAAGTAAAAACAGCGATGGGCCGTATTAAGAGTATTAAGCCGTATAAAGTCAAAACACCGGTCCAATTGGATGTGCGATTCAAAAATTATCGCCCGTCGGAACTTCTGAGCTATTTGTCGATCGTCGAGCGGATCGATGCGCACAGCATAAGATTTACCGGCAAAGATATGATCGAGGTGTCGAAGTTTATAGCCTTTATCACGAACTATGAGCCGGGTTTAGAGCCATGAACGCGGTTAATATTGTCGTCCGCGATATTGAGGGACAGGCTGAAATGCGGGCCGCCGAAGAACTCCAAAAGGAAGTATGGGGCCTGCGGGATCTCGATGTGGTGCCGCTTACGCAGCTTGTCGCCGCAAAGGCGGCCGGCGGTGTGGTGATCGGGGCTTTCGATCGGGACATATTAGTTGGTTTTGCTTATGGTTTTGCCGGTTACGAGGAAGGGCATGTCACACATCATTCGCACATGCTCGCGGTCAAGCCCGGCTATCGCAGCTCCAACGTTGGTTACCTGCTCAAACTCGCGCAACGCGAAAGGGTGCTTGAGCAGGGCATCGAGCGAATGACATGGACGTTCGATCCGCTGCAAAGCGTGAATGCCCATTTCAATTTTAACAAGCTGGGCGTTGTTTCGGATCGGTATTTTGTCAATTTTTACGGCGACGACGCAGCGAGTTTTCTACATCGCAACGGCACCGACCGCCTTTGGGTAACATGGCTGCTGAATAGCCGCCATGTGCGTGAGCGACTCGATGGAACGGCGCAGACATTTGAAATAGGGAACCTTAGACCATTGGTTGAAGTTGAAAAAAATAACGCTCCTCTCCGCCGCGCTTTTGACGAAGTATCGTCACATAAACGGCTTGTTATCGAGATACCGGCAAATATCAACGAGCTGGAAGAGCAAAGGCCTGGAATAACTGCCCGATGGCGGGAAGCGACTCGATCGGCTTTCACTGAGGCCTTTGCCGCTTCTTATCTGATCGATGCGTTTCAACGGGTAGATCTGGGCGATAAAAAAGTCGGACGATACCTACTAAACCGATGGGAATTACATTGACTTCAATGAAACAAGAAACTGACAAGTTAACGAGGCGTGAAATGCTCAGGCGGACAGCATTCGCAGGTGCCGGCATAGTGGGAGCTCCGATGGTCAATCTCGGCCGGTTTCGGCTCTTTGCCGCGTCCACGACGGAATACTCGACGCGTGCCATTGACCTGGTCACACAATCAACGGTGATTGACATGCTCTGCGTAATGACCCTCGATTTTGCGAAACAGGACAAATGGATGATCGATCCCGAGACCTTTACCGCGGCCGACATCCAGCCATTCAAGGAATCCGGAATAAATGTGATCCACCCGGCGGTCGGCATGGGCGGGCCGAACGCATACGAGAACACGTTAAAATTCTTTGCCTCGTGGAATGCGTTCATCGCCAATCACGATGTCCACTTTATTCGCATCGACAGTGCCGGCGATCTGGACCGCGTAAAAAAATCCGGCAAGCTTGGGATATTGCTCGGCCTTCAGAATTCAGATCATTTTCGCCGTCCGGATGATGTTGATTTTTTCCGGGGCCTCGGACAACGGGTTTCGCAGCTCACATATAATTCACGCAATCTCATTGGCAACGGTTCGACCGAGCGACGTGACGAGGGCATTTCGGATTTCGGCGTTGCAATTGTCGAACGTATGAATAAGGTCGGGATGGCGGTCGATGTTTCGCACTGCGGCGATCGCACGACGCTCGATGCCTTTGAGGTCTCAAAAAAACCAGTCCTTATCACTCATTCGAATGCGCGTGCCCTGGTTGGTGATCATCCGCGATGCAAGACCGACGAAGCGATAAAGAAGGTCGGTGCCGCAGGCAGTGTTATGGGGATCACCGGCGTGCGGATGTTTGTAAAGACGGACGAGCCGACGACGATCGAGCATCTGCTCGACCATTACGATCATGTCCGGAAGCTGATCGGACCCGAGCATCTGGGCGTCGGCAGCGACATCGACCTTTACGGCTATGACAAGATGCCACTGGAACTGAACAAGCAGCTACGCGCCGGCTACAAGGGAAGCTACGGGTTTCGCGAGAAGATCGATATCGAAGGCGTCGATCATCCAAAACGGATGTTTGACCTGACCGAAGGACTGATCCGCCGGAAATATACTGACGCCGATATTCACGGCATTCTCGGAGGCAATTTTGCACGAGTACTCAAACAGATCTGGGTGGGTTGAGATAACAGGAGAAATATGAAATTACGTTCCATCATCAATGTAATAATTCTCTCGCTGATAGTGTTGGCGGGATCGACACAGAGAGCAAAAGCGCAGCAAGCGCCTTTTCAGGGGTTTGACGAGTACGTCAATAAGGCAATGAAAGACTGGGACGTTCCCGGAATGGCGATCGCGGTCGTCAAGGACGACAAGGTCGTATATGCGAAAGGGTACGGATTGCGCGAAGTTG
>JANPCJ010000150.1:0-2762 GCA_031430895.1 Chloracidobacterium sp.
CGACGCCGACGCCAACCCCGACCCCGACACCGACGCCAACACCGACGCCGACACCTACGCCGACTCCCGGAGTCTGCACGCCTACCCTGACGATCACCGAAACGCGGCCGGGTGGTTTGGCCCAGTTTAGTTCGATCACGGCCGGGTCGGGTTCGGTTACGGTCGATGTGGTCAATTCCGGAACCGGATTGCAGGGTTACTCGGTAGTCAGCGCGACGAATGCGGTGATCAATATTCCGGCATTCACGCCGGGCACTTTCGATCCGGTGACGGCGACGTTTATTATTCCGAACCCGGCTCTGCCCGTCGATTTCACCTTGAGAGCGACGACACGGTTTTCAGGTGTGTTAATTCGGGCACAATGCACGGGTGGCCCGCAGCCAACTCCGACACCTACGCCGACTCCAACGCCGACGCCGACTCCAACGCCGACGCCGACACCTACTCCGACGCCGACACCTACGCCGACACCGACGCCAACACCGACGCCAACACCAACACCGACGCCAACACCGACGCCAACGCCGGGTGGAGTCTGCACTCCGACGTTGACGATCACGGAAACACGTCCGGGCGGTGCTGCCCAGTTTGACGCGGTCACGGCGGGGCCGGGATCGGTAACGGTTGACGCGGTCAACTCGGGAACCGGATTGCAGGACTATTCATTGGTAAGTGCAACCAACGCAATCGTCACAATACCGGCCTTTACGCCCGGAACATTCAGTCCTGTGACCGCTACGTTCACAAGGCCGAACGCCGGCCAGCCGGTGGATTTCACGCTGCGGGCGACAACGCGCTTCAGCGGAGTGCTGATAAGGGCACAATGCGGAGCACCGGCTGCACCTGCATTCAGCATATACGCACCGGACGTCTCATTCTGGCTGTCGAACAATTTGACAGCCGGCGTGAACAGCCTGCTAAGCTTCGCGTCGTTCCAGGCCGCGGACATGAAACCAGAAGAAACCGCCCAAAACCAGTAACACAACTGGTATTGGCATAGCTCAAAGGCCGGGGTCATAGCTTTTATGACTTCGGCCTTTTATGACTTCGGCCTTTTTCGCTCGTTTTATCAAAAGTTAAAATCACAAAAGTCGCATTCCCGCTTGTCGATTGCTGTGGCTTATGAGAGTATTCGAATGCTTTATTTCCCGTCCAGATCGAATAATACGTCAACTGTAATCTGGGATACACATCTCAATGACGTTGTCCTGATACAGTCTAGCAATTCTTATTTTTCACTAGAACAAGGGGTTCGTTCGTCGGTACGCCCGGCTGATTCGCTGTAGAACAAAATACGGTCATTATTGTTTGCTTATTCATCGTATTCAACAGTTACGAAATTCATTATATTAGGGATTTTGTTGTCCGACGTCGGTACAGGCTTGCGTTCGAAGGATGCTGGCAGTTCGGCTGCAAATTTTGTTAACGACGGTTTGAAGCTTTCATGGAAAAATTCCATTACATCATTGGTTGGAACGAGTCGGAGCTTTTTGAAGTCGTTTTCGCGCGAATGCGGCACGGAATACGCGCGAGGCTAGCGTTTAATTGAGATTTGTTTACATATTCTTATTCGTTGCTTTATTCGGAATTGTCTCGATGGCTCAGACTTATAAATGCCTTTCGTCAGATGTTAAAGAGGACGATGTTACCGGCTTCCGGAATAAGACCTCGAAGATCGGCGATGTGCTCACCGAGAAAATAACGGTAAAACAGGCCTTAAAGAGGATGAGGGCACGTTGCTTAGGCGGCAAGTTAGTGGATGGTAAGGGAAGGCAGATTCGCTTTTATTTTTTGCAGGGGTGTTGGGGTAATCCGCCGGAAGATTATCTTGAAATATTAGATCGGCAGAAGAGAGAGATCGAGGAACTAAAGAAACGGTTTACGGTTATCGAAATGACGTGCAATCCAGGCGGATTGCCTCCGCAGTCAATTTCATAGGTTTTTCGATAATATTTTTTTGTTAGGCAATTCGGGTTAAAGGAATCGGCTTTATCCGCCCCGGATCGCTGACAAAACAAGGTCGCATTTTTGAGGAGAAAACATGAAAAGGCTAATTATTCTTGGAGTCACGTTGGTTTTGTTGGTGGGTATAGTGGTCGGCTGGGGTTCGATCCGTCAAGCGGGAGCCCAGATTTCCGAGTTCTTTTACGATGATCCTGATATGCCCAGTGCTTTCAGAGCAATTAAAGAGGAAATGGGCAAGGAAGAATTTATGCAGAAACGCGCCGAGAATATCGCGATGTATCGCGGTCTTGCCGGCGACGAGCCTGTTGACCCTCAATTGAGAATCGACGCTATCGGCGCTCTGGACGAGCAGCAGCGTTTCTCGGGATTGACGCCTGAAAACGCGCCAACCGCGGCCTGGACGGAGATCGGTCCTAACCCGATTCCTAACGGCCAGGTTGTAAACGGGCCGCAGTTAGCGGTTAGCGGGCGTGTAACCGCCATCGCCGTGCATCCGACGAACGCAAACATCGTCTATGTCGCCACAGCGCAAGGCGGCGTTTATCGAACAACTGACGGCGGAACGTCATGGACTCCGCTTCTCGACGGTGCATTGAGACTGGCCTCGAATACGGTGGCGATCGCTCCCTCACAGCCGGACACTATCTTTGTCGGTACCGGCGAATCGGGTTTTTCCGGCGATGCCTTTTTTGGTGCCGGTATTTATCGAATCGACAACGCCAGCACGGTATCGCCGATTGTTACAGGGCCCATCGGCGGTGCGAATTTCACTGGGCGGGCAATCGGTGACATCGCAG
>JANPCJ010000151.1:0-4089 GCA_031430895.1 Chloracidobacterium sp.
TACGCCCTTGCTTACGCGCGGGATTGTGCACGGAACGACGGAGGTCGCAGGCACTCTTCCGGAGGTCGCCGACGATTGTCGCGGAGTTGCTGACGGTTGTCGCGGACGTTATTCCAGCGTTCACAGACCTTTCACAACAGCCTTTCGGCGGCTTTTTCGTCGTACTCAGCCGCTACTAGATGTTGTTTCGTATCGAATCTTTTGATTTGCGCGTCCGTTAGTTTAAAATCTGCTAAAAGTTACTCAGATACATGAAGCAAACATACATTAACCACCTAAAGGATCACATTGGCGAGTCGGTCGTCGTCAAAGGCTGGCTTTATAACAAGCGTTCGAGCGGAAAACTTGTGTTTTTGCAGCTTCGCGATGGTACGGGAATCGTGCAGGGCGTCGTTTTTAAGCCGAATGACGAAGCGCTGTACGATCTCGCCGATTCATTGGGCCAGGAAAGCTCGATCATCGTCACCGGAAGCGTAAAAGAAGACACGCGTTCGTCGCTCGGTGTCGAACTCGACGTCACATCTCTTGAAGTAATTCAAAATGCGCACGATTATCCGATCACGCCGAAGGATCACGGTACCGAGTTCCTGATGGACAACCGGCATCTGTGGATTCGCTCAAAAAAGCAGCACGCGGTTTTGAAAATTCGCCATACCGTTATCAAAGCGGTGCGTGATTTCTTTGACAACGACGGCTTTACGCTTGCCGATACGCCGATTTTTACACCCGCGGCGTGTGAAGGCACAACGACTTTGTTCGAAGTCGATTATTTTGATGACCAAAAAGCGTATTTGACGCAGTCGGGACAGCTTTATAACGAAGCGACCGCCGCCGCATTCGGTAAATCGTACGCTTTTGGGCCGACATTTCGTGCCGAGAAATCTAAAACACGCCGCCATCTGACCGAATTCTGGATGGTCGAACCCGAAGTCGCGTATGCAACCTACGAGGACATGATGGACCTCGGCGAAGGCCTCATTCTTGCCATCGTCACGCGTGTTCTCAGCGACCGGCAGGAAGAATTGAAGACGCTCGAACGCGACACGACCATTCTCGAGGCGATCAATTCGCCATTCCCGCGTCTCCATTACGATGAGGCCGTCAAAATGCTGCAGGAGGGCTTTGACAGTTCAACAAACTTAAGTTTGTTGGACAAGCGTTTCGAATGGGGCGGCGATTTTGGCGCGCCGGACGAGACATATTTGTCGAGCCAATTCGGCAAACCGGTGTTTGTCCACCATTTTCCAACCGCGATCAAGGGATTTTACTTCGAGATCGACAAAGACCGCCCCGAATGCGCCCTCGGCATCGACCTGCTCGCCCCCGAAGGCTACGGCGAGATAATCGGCGGCGGCGAACGCTCGTCCTCGCTCGAATACATGGAAGCGCAGCTCGCCGCGCACAACCTTCCCCGCGAATCGTTCGAATGGTACCTCGACCTCCGCCGCTACGGCACCGTCCCGCATTCGGGCTTCGGCATGGGCATCGAACGCACCGTCGCCTGGATGGCCGGCATCGAGCACGTCCGTGAAACAATTCCGTTTCCGCGGATGTTGTATAGGTTGAGGCCTTAATGTTGACGAGAGAAGAGCAGGAAGAAAAGTTTATTCATTTTGTTTCATGTATTGAGAATTTAAATGACGCATGGATGATATTGAAACAAATCAAGCGACGGAAGAACAACTCGCTCGCTTACAATGCATTTCAGTTCGCCCTAATTGAATACTCAAAGCCGTATAAAATATCTTACGGGAAGGTCAAAAATAAACACTTGGGGCTGGATGATAAGTATATTCCGATTGAACATGTAGCTCTTCACAAAAGAATTCTGACTCTCCGAGATACTTTTCTGGCTCATAGCGATTTAACTATTAAGGACGCACAATTGTACGTGACAAATAATTCATGGGGTAAGTCAGCTAGCATTGTTCAGAATGTTATTAATGCAGCAGTGGAGTATTCGAAAATTGATGAGATCCTCGACCTCATCGAAAAAACATTGATGAAAATGTATGAAAAGGAAAAGGTACTAAAAGCGGATTTGAGGCCGAATTCTCGCAATAGATAATATGTCGTTATATACAGCAAAGATCACATGGAAAAACGATTCGGCGGAATCGTTTGAAAAGAACCGGTACACGAGGGGCCATTTGTGGTCGTTTGATGGTGGGGTGACTGTACCGGCCAGTTCTTCGCCTCATGCGGTTCGTGTTCCGTATTCGGTGGAGGCGGCGGTTGATCCGGAGGAAGCTTTGGTAGCGGCGGCTTCGTCTTGTCATATGCTTTCGTTTTTGTGGGTGATTTCGAAGAATGGCTTTATCGCCGAGTCTTATGAAGACAACGCGGTCGGGGAAATGACGGCGAACGATGAAGGCAAGCAATGGATATCGAAGATTACGCTCGATCCGCAAATCTCGTGGTCCGGCGACAAAGTTCCGACCGGCGAAGAACTCGCTCACATGCATCACGAAGCGCATGAAATTTGCTATATCGCGAATTCGATCAAGTCGGAGGTGGTTGTAAAGGGAGTCTAGGTGGGGATGGACAGTCCGGAAGGGGGGGTTTACCCCCCCATCTTTCCACCCGCAAAACACGCGGGGGGTAAAACCCCCCTTCCGGACTGTCCTATCGTGACTGTCTTGATCTTCGCCATTGGTGCATTAGCCGCCGGTAACTCGTGATTAGAAGTTAGATTTTGACCCGGAAATCTCGCTATGATAAATGGCTCTGAACTTCCAAAGAACGACCCGAAAGAACTTTTCGGCTGGTTGACGTACGATTGGGCGAATTCGGCGTTTTACACGACCGTGGTCGGCGTACTCATCGGGCCTTATCTCATTAGCCTGGCGACAAACGCCGTCGGGGCTGACGGGGTCATTCTTGACCTTTATCTTTTTAATGTCACGCCAAAGGGGCTTCCCGCGTTTTGTATTACGCTGTCGGTGATCTCGATGGTGCTTCTGCTGCCTGTTCTCGGAGCGATTGCGGATTACACAAATTTGAAAAAGGCCATGATGGCCTTCTTTTGTTACCTGGGCGTATTTACAAGCGCCGGTCTTTTTTTCGTCACCGATTCATATGTCGCGTGCAGCATATTGCTTGTCGTTTCAAACATGAGCTTCGCCGCCGCGAATGTTTTTTACAACGCCTTCCTGATAGACATCACGAGCGAAGACAAACGCGACCGGTTTTCGAGCTACGGCTACGCGGCCGGCTATGTAGGCGGGGTGGTAATGTTGATTCTTAACATTCTGCTTATAAATAACGCCGCCAGCCTTGGGCTTTCGACCGGAATGGCCGTTAGGGTCGCTTTTTTGTCGGCGTCTCTTTGGTGGGGACTGTTTGCGCTCATAACATTTTTTCTGATCAAGTCTCGCGGCTCCGACAGACAGATTGAGGCAGGCAAGAGTCTTGTTACGGTCGGATTTACCGAGATTGGCGCGACGCTCAAGGAACTGTGGCGGCTTCGTCATACGATGCGGTTTCTGATCGCGTATCTGTTTTATAACGACGGAATTCAGACCGTGATATTGCAATCGTCGGTGTTTATCTCGTATGAGCTATTTACGTCGAAAGGCCTGCCGGAAGACAGCTCGTTTCTGCTGACGATCTTTCTCGTCGCACAAGTTTCGGCGCTCGTGGGTGCGATTGCTTTTGAGCGATTGGCCCGCGTCATTGGTTCCAAGAAGACGATCATGATATCGCTGATAATGTGGAGCGCGATCGTGATCTACGCTTACGGATTCTTTGCCGACCGATGGCAGGCGTGGCTGCTCGGATCGAGCATCGGGCTTGTTCTCGGTGCCGCTCAGGCGCTTTCGCGTTCGCTGTATTCGCAAATGATTCCGCGCGGTAGGGAAGCATCGTTTTTCGGGCTGTACGAGATTTCCGAGAAGGGAACTTCGTGGATGGGGCAGCTCATGTTTACGATCATCGTCGGTGCGACAGGCTCGTTCCGGCAGGCGATCCTCGGCCTCATCGTCTTTTTTGTTGTAGGTACGGTTGTCCTTCTGTTTACCGACACAACGAAGGCAATACACGAGGCCGGGAATCTGACGCCGGAGGAAGCCGCTCAGTAACATCGGCCTG
>JANPCJ010000152.1:0-3251 GCA_031430895.1 Chloracidobacterium sp.
GTTCCTTTGTCACACAACCCGGACCGTCCGGGTCGGAGGCTGAAGGGGAGCAACATCAACGTCTGTCGTTCGACCCCTTCAGGGTCGCGAGCCCGTTTGTACATCTGTCCTGGGGTTACATTCGCTTCGCTCATTCACCCCAGGCTATTATCTTTGTCCCCGTTGGGGACAGGAACCTCTGAAACTACTGACCTGATACTTGCTCAATAAATATGTCATTCAAACTCGGTTCGACCTTTTCGAATTTTGAGATCACGGCTCCGTTTTCTATTAACTTTTTCAACAAAACCTGAGCATCGGCGCCGTCAGCGAGTTCGATCTCGATCTCATCCGAATGCTCGGCGGCTTTCTTCACCAGCGATCGATCGGCGAGAACAATCTCGCCGCCGACCGCGCGCAAAGCGATCAGATTCCGCCCATAGCTTGCCTTGACCTCGCGCAGACTGCCCGAGATCACCTTTTTCGATTTGTTTATCAAAAGAATGTCGTTACACAGCCGCTCGGCGGTTTCCATGAGGTGCGTCGAGAAGATTATTGTCTTGTGCTGCGTCTTGAATTCCGCCAAAACCTCAATCATAAACTCCACATTAACCGGGTCGAGGCCCGAAAATGGTTCATCCAGGATTAATAGATCAGGATCGTGGAGCACGGTCGAGATGAACTGTATCTTTTGCTGCATTCCCTTCGAAAGATCGGTCGTCTTCTTGTTTTTCCACTCGCCGAGGTTCATGCGTTCGAGCCATTGGTCAATGCGTTTGTCGGCCAGGGCACGCGGCACGTCTTTGAGCGCGGCAAAATATCTTAGCTGATCGACGATCTTCATCTTCTTATACAGCCCGCGTTCTTCGGGCAGTTAGCCGATCCGGTCCTGTAGATCAGCCGACATTCGCTCACCGAACAGCTCGATTTTCCCCTCATCGGGCGCGGTTATGCCAACGATCATTCGAATTGTCGTCGTCTTCCCGGCTCCGTTCGGCCCGATAAAGCCAAACACGCGCGCCGCGCGCACGTCAAAGCTCAGGTCTTCGACCGCCGTAAAATCTCCAAAGCGTTTCGTTACATTCTCGATTCGCAATGTCGCATCCGTATTGCTCATAACTACAAACGATTCTATCCGCAGCAACCGTTTTATGCCAGACGACCTCCAGACCGCACAATTCGGGCGGAAAAAGTGTCTGCGATATGGATGTGTCACCGATATTCTTGCGGTAGGAATTTAGTCTTTACCAAACGACTTCGACCGCGCCGCTGGCTGTGATGTTCTTATCAACAGTTAGTAACGGACATCCGAGTCGTCGTGCGAGGCCGACGATTATGCGGTCGTGCATTTCGGAAACGGCCAAGTCGCGGTCGAAATCGAGAACATCTTCGGCTTCGAATGGTGTGAGAACGAATTGGTTACTGGAATCGAGTTGTTGGTATGTCTCTGCGAAGTTGATCGGGTAGCCCGTTTTTACGTTTGCGTAATACATCTCGGCTAGAGCAATCACGGGAACGTGAATGATAGCTTCCCCATTATCCGCGTCGGCTAAAGCTTTGGTGGCATTGCGTCCGAGCTTTCGCGAGTCAGTGAAATACCAGATCAGCGTATGCGTGTCAGCTACGAATTCATCCATTACGTGTAGAGTTCGAGTTCCTCTTTCCACTCGTCGCGGATCTCGCGAATCAGTGCCAAGACATCGACATCATCGGGAAACTTGCCTTTCCAGCTTCCACGCAAGCTCACGATTTTTTTTTGAACCGGTTTGCCGTTGGCCTTTTCCAGATATTTGCCTAATTCCTTGCGCTGTTTTGGCGTAAGGGAATGAGACAAGTTTTTTATGTGCTCAAGGACTGTCATGACACGCCTGATTTTATCAAAAATCGCAAAATGAGAAAAGCCTAATGGCGGTGGTCAGTGGACAGTGGTCGGTGGTCAGTGGTAAAACCGTTATATTGAATTTGCGGTGAGATTGGGATAAGGCTGGAGCGGCGAGCATCCTGCTTGTCCTGTTGGTGGCAAGTGGTATGTTTGCCCCTCCAATCGGTTGAATATGGAAATCTTTGTTTATCGAAAAGGCGCGGTGAAGGTCGAGGAAGGGTTTTCGCGGGATGAACTGCCCGCTTTGCTGGCGGATGAGACTAATGTTGTTTGGGTCGATCTGCAAGGTGAAAGGGCGGAGTGTGTCGAGGAATCGAAAGACGTTTTGCTAAACGTGTTCGGTTTTCACCGATTGACGGTCGAGGATTGCCTTGAGACGCGGAATCAGCCAAAGGTTGAGGCATTTGATAAGTATCTGTACTTTATTGTGCACGGTATCAAGTCAGGTGAGACGAACCCTGCAAATTTCGTTACTAAAGAGCTCGATGGCTATTTGGGACCGAATTATGTTGTAACTTTTCACGTTGAGAGGTTTCAGAGCCTCAAGACCGTCAAACAGCATATTCGCAATAGCCCGTTTCACTGCAAACGCGGGGCGGCGTATCTGCTGCATCATATTTTGGACGAGCTTGTCGACCTTTATATGCCGATCGTCGATGATTATGACAAGGCGATAAACGATCTCGAAGATCGCGTAATGGACATGCGGCGAACGAATAACTCGATCCTCGGCGAGGTGATGGACCTGCGGCGGAGCGTCGCCCGCCTTAAGCGGATATCTTCGCGGCAGCTAGACGCGCTTTATCGCATGTCACATGGTGAGTTTCCGCAAATACCTGAAAACGTATTGCCATTCTTCCGTGACGTTCACGACCATTTAGTTCGAATCTCCGACCTGGCCGAAGGATATCGCGACCTCGTCGGCGGACTCTTCGATATTCACTTCGCCGTCGTCGGCAACCGTACTAACGATGTGATGAAGACTCTCGCCGTGCTCTCGGCGATCATCCTGCCTCTATCACTAATTGCCGGTATTTATGGGATGAACTTCGAGAACATGCCGGAGTTAAAGACCGAACTCGGCTACTTTCTGACGCTCGGACTGATGGTTACGATCACCATCCTCCTGCTCTTGTATTTCTGGCGTCGCGGTTGGATTTTTCAACGAAACCCTGAGATAGTCACTGAGATATCAGTGGTCGATGAAGATTTTGATGAAGGCTAATGCGGAGATAGAAAACGAGCCGCCGGCAAGCCCCCCGCTCTTAGTTGAAATACATGACACACGCGCTAGCTTCAGCCTCTTTCACTCGACATCCGATCGAGAATCCGTTTGACCTGCAGATCACCAAAGCCGTAGACACCAGCGCGGCGGGAGAATTCTGGGAAG
>JANPCJ010000153.1:0-1711 GCA_031430895.1 Chloracidobacterium sp.
CACAAAGCAGCCCGGCGAGACGTTCGAAACGATAATCATGTATTCCGGTACACCGCGCGTCGCTCCGCGTGCACCGTGGATCGGTGGATTTATGTGGGAAAAAACGCCGAACGGCGCGGATTGGGTTTCGGTTGCATTGCAAAACGATGGTGCCGACCTGTTGTTTCCGGTGAAAGATCACCCGTCGGACAAGGCTTCAACGGCGACAATGAGAATCACGGTTCCCGACCCGCTTGTGGCCGTCGGCCCCGGAAAACTCGAGAACACGGTAAAGAACACCGACGGAACCTCGACCTATACGTGGCGAATGACAAACCCGATCCCGAATTATTCGATCCTGTTTGACGCGGCGCCGTATCGGGTCATCAAGGACAGCGTCAAGAGCATAACCGGCGAGATGATCCCGATGGAGTTTTATATCCTGCCCGAAAATTTTGAAAAAGGACCGAAATTTATCGAAGAGACAAAGAAATACAATGCGTTTTTTGAGAAATATCTCGGCCCGTTTCCGTTTCGCTCGCAAAAGCTAGGCATCGTTGAAACGCCGCATCTCGGCATGGAGCATTCGACGCACATCGCCTATGGCAACAAGTTTAACTACAACGCGGACGGATTCGACTGGCTGATGCTGCACGAATTCGGACACGAATGGTGGTCAAACCTAGTCACCGCCAGCGATTGGCGCGATTTTTGGATTCACGATGGTTTTCAATCGTTTATGGACACACTCTATCTGGAGGAGATCAAAGGCAAAGAAGCGTACATGGAAGCAATGAAGGTTCGAGCCAAAGCGACCCGAAACATGCAGCCCGTCGCGCCACGCGAACCGAAGATCTCGTACCAGGTCTATATGGCCGAACCGGATTACCTAAAAAGCGATGGCGACATCTATGGCAAAGGCGCGTCTGTTCTCCACACTCTGCGATACCTCATCGGCGACGACGCATTTTTCCGGTCACTACGCAAAATGTGCTATCCGACAAAGGCGATGGAGAGCGTAACCGACGGCCGCCAAACCAGACTCGTAAACACCGACGATTTCCTGAACATTGCCGAACAGGAATCCAAAATGGAACTCGATTGGTTTTTTGAGTTGTATTTAAGACAGCCGAAACTGCCAAAATTGGTGACCGCGATCACCATAGACAGTGCGTCCGCAGGTTCCCATCCTCAGGTTATGTCTCTCAGGTGGGAAACCCCAAACAACATGCCGTTCCAAATGCCGGTCGATGTCGAGGTAAACGGGAAAACCCAGCGTGTCGAAATGAAGGACGGCAAGGCAACCGTGTATTTCCCCGGGACCGCGCCCGTCGTTGATCCGAAAGGCTGGGTTTTGTAGGCGCAGGTGAAGAATCTATTAACGATTCTGAAGCTTTTGTCCTGGTTTATGGCGCACCGTTCGGAACTTTGGCAAACGCTATCCCAAGCGCAAGCAGATGTTGCCTTGTTACAGGAAGCATGTGAGCCGTCGCCGGCCATTTCGGGAGTGTTAGACGTTGATGATGAACCTTGGCTAACCGAAGGAATCAAGAAACGTTATTGGCGTACTGCTGTTGTCGGGTTAAACCCGAGGGTCAAAGTGAATCGTATTTCTGCTTACCCTCTTTCTCACGCGAGTGACGGCGATTTCGGCGTAACGCGGCGTGGAACCGTTGCGGCTGCTCACGTCGAAGATCCCGATACATCCGAAACATACACAATTGTGTCGATG
>JANPCJ010000154.1:0-4316 GCA_031430895.1 Chloracidobacterium sp.
CCAAAGACCTCGAACGGCCACGCCCAACGGCGGTAGCCTTTGATGTCGATCAGCCAGTAACAAAAACCGAGCACGAGCAACGCGAGCCCGGTCGTCGCGACGACATACGAGCTTGTCCAAAGAGCCTTGTTCATCGAGAAATAGCTGTTCCAGATGAGGCCGAGGGCGAGAAGAGCGAGGCCGACGCCGAAAAGGCCGTTGGCCTTTTCGAGTGATGAGTGATCAGTGATCAGTGATGAGTTAGAAATCTCGTCACTCGTCGCTTGTCCCTCGTCCCTGTGCGTGAGCCATGTGCCTGTTAGTACGCCGGAGATCGTTGTAACGATCGCGGGGATCGTGGACAAGATGCCTTCGGGGTCGTAAACTTTGCCGCCGCGCCATATGTGGTTTTCGGTGAGGATCAGGCGGTCGAGATACGCGGCGAGATTGCACGCTTTGTCGTTGATGGTCGTGACCTCGCAGCCGGGCACTGGAATGACGGTCATTATCAGCCAGTAACCGAACAGCAGGACGACTGAGATTCCGATCTGCTGCTTCCAATCTGTGTGCAAAAAGATCAGCGACGTGACGAGATAGCAGACCGAGATCCGCTGCAGCACGCCCGCGATGCGAAACGTGCCGAAGTTATACGGCACGACATTGTAACCGGCGAGATTGAGGCCGACGATGCCGAGCAAAGCGACGACCGCGAGCGCGGCCGCAACTTTGTAATTTCGCAACAGTAAAAATAACAAGCTGGCTGCGAACGTCAGCCAGACGAGCATCTTGAGCGAATCAGGCGCATCTGTCGACTGAAACTGAAAGAACGGAATGACCGACATCGCCGCTCCGCAAAGATAGATCGACAGCGCGCGCGAGACGATCTTGAAATATACGTTTTTAGAAACACCCTCCCTACCGGTCGGGTTTCCGCCTTTGTATTTGCTAAGAGCGATTGAGATCGAGGCTCCGACGATGAACAAAAAGAACGGGAAGATCCAATCCGTCGGCGTCAGGCCGTGCCAAGCGGCGTGATCGAGCGGCCAATAGACGGGCGAACCGCCCGGATTATTGACGAGCACCATTCCCGCGATAGTCATGCCACGGAAAACGTCGAGTGAGATCAACCGATTTTGAGCGTTCGCATCTGACATTAACGGCGATTCTATACCGGAATAGCGGATAACCGATAGCTGAGAGCTGATAATTGAAGAATATTATCAACTATCAGCTATTCCGAAAAAGCCCCGATCTCACCACCCTTCTCGCTCCCGCAGGGCCGTGATATGTGCCGTGTGATGCATCGAATGCCAGGCGTACAACGCGAGCGCCGCGTCAAGCGTCCATTCACCGGTTTCGGGGTGAATGAATTTGCGTTCGTAGTCCGCGTCAGACATCGAATCGAGAAGAGCGGCCCAGCGCGTGTGAATGGCGTCGATCATTTTTATCGAAACGTCGATCGGCAGTTTGTTGTCGGCGAGTTCGGCCCAGCGATCTTCGTAATACGGGCGGATCGTTGGCGGATCGTCTTCTGTCAATGCGAGCTTAAACCGCGTGAGCGAATTAGAATGGCTGTCCGCGATGTGGTGGACGGTCTGACGCACGGTCCAGCCGCCCGGACGATACGGCGTGTCGATCTGCGACTCGTCGAGTCCGGCGATGGCGGACGTGATTTTCATCGGCAGATCGGTGATCGTCGCGATTCGCTCGCGGCGCGCTGCGGGTGAGGTTTCGTAACTGGTGCTAAATTCTCCGATTGGAAAGCGTAAATCTTCCGGCATATATTCTTCTCCTAAACTCCCCTCCTTACGAAGGAGGGGTGGCAGCCGCTTCGGCTGACGGGGTGGTTCTCTTCGTCCAGCCGAAATTACTCCGAATTACGTCGACAACCCAATCAGCGTCCTCGAAAATCCGATTATTCTCGAAGCGAATCACACGAATCCCTTGCGACTCTATGTACAATCTGCGGGATCGGTCAGTTTGCATCGCTCGACCTGAGAAATGTCCCTCGCCGTCTAACTCAATTGCAATCTTTTCTGACGGGCAATAGAAATCGAGTATATAATTTCCAACGCTATGCTGCCGTCGAAACTTCCGACCCTCGAGCCGCGAGTTTTTCACCATGTTCCAGAATGTAGCCTCGGCCGGAGTAAGACTCTTGCGGAGCGAACGTCTGAAACCCGCAAGTCTAGGCAAGTTATGAATGTCTGATGGGCTACGTTTGAATGTCATTCGACAACCTCAAGGGCAAAGTAGAGAACCACCCCGTCCGCTCAAAGCGGCGGCCACCCCTCCTTCGTAAGGAGGGGAATTATGGCCTCAGTCGGCCAACTTCTTCGGATCTCGACCATCAACTTGATGGACACTTCCGCTGTTCAACTGATTCCCGTAGGAAGTTCTCATCTCGTAGCTGGGATCGTAGTAATTCTCAAACCTAGTAAATTCCTTAAGGAAAGCCAGCTTCACGGTGCCGGTCGGGCCGTTTCTTTGTTTGGCGACAATCAACTCGGCTAGGCCCTTATTTTCCTCGGTTTCCTTATAATAATCTTCGCGATAGATAAAAGTGACGACGTCGGCGTCCTGCTCGATGCTGCCCGATTCGCGAAGATCGGACATAAGCGGTTTTGGCGGATTGCGGGCCTCGGGTGCACGCGAAAGTTGCGACAGAGCGACCACCGGGACGTCTATCTCCTTTGCAAGGGACTTCAATTCGCGGGAGATTTGGGACACTTCCTGTTGCCGGTTCTCACTGCGCCGACCGCTGCCGCCGCCCATAAGTTGAAGGTAATCGACAACGATCAAGTCGAGCTGTTTTTGTTCGGCGGCGAGACGGCGGCATTTTGCCCTGATTTCAAGAGCGGAAATGGCAGGCGTGTCGTCAATAAATATCTTTGCGTCGGACAACGTGCCGATGGCGTTAGCGAGGCGTTCCCATTCGTTCGTCATCAGATGGCCGGTGCGAAAGCGGTGAGCGTTAATGTGCGCCTCAGATGCCAGCATACGCGTGACCAACTGCTCTTTGGACATTTCGAGCGAGAAAACGGCAACGACCGCTTTCGAATATAAAGCCGCGTTCTGGGCAAGCGTCAATGCGAGAGCGGTTTTGCCCATGGATGGGCGTCCGGCGACGATTACGAGATCGGTCCGCTGCAATCCTGAAGTCATTTCATCAAGCTCGCGAAATCCCGTCGAAAGCCCGGTGATGCCAGTTCCTTCGCCCGCGGCGTATTCCTTTACGCGGGCCAAAACTCTATCGGCTATGGGCGCGATGCGCGAGAAACTCTGCTTTGTCCGAGCCTCGGCGAGCGCAAATATTGCTTGCTCGGCGTGGTCGAGTATCACATCCGCATCGTCCTCTTCGGCAAGGGCCTCGCTGGTGATCGAGTTACATGTTCGCACCAGGTTTCGAACAACCGCTTTGTCTTTGACGACCTTGATGTATTCCTCAAGATTCGAAAAATGCGGCAGGCCGAATGTCAGATTTGTGATCGTGGTGATGCCGCCGATAGATTCGAGCGAGCCTTCCTTTTTCAGCTCCTCCCCGATCAAAATTGGGTCGATCTGCCTTTGCTTTTCAAAAAGCGCGATCATCGCGGCAAAAACCCGTCGATTGAGCGGTGAATAAAAATCCTCCGGCCTTAAATGTTCGACAGCCTGAGCAATGACCGAATTATCAAGCAAAACCGCACCCAAAATAACGCGCTCGCTCTCCTCGCTTGAGGGAAGCGGCTTTTCGAGATACTGTTCGCGTCGGATGTCGGGGAAAACACTTGCCATCGGTATGAAATGCTCCGGAAAATAAAGGAGTAGCCGGAATCACATCGCTTAAAAGGCTGGTTCCGGGACAAAAAAAACCGCAAAATTGATTTTGCAGTCTTCAATGATACTCTGATCGGTTTTTCCTTACAAAGAATCGGAAGCGATTTCTATTGCTTAATCTATGAGTAGATATCTTTCCGATCACCGATGTGCAGAATAGAAACCTTTTGAACAGAATCGTCAATCTCGTAGATTGCACGGTAGTTACCGGAGCGAATACGCCAGCCTTCGCGACCCACCAGTTTCTTGCATCCGAATGGTCTCGGATTTGTCGAGAGAGCCTCCAGTGCATCCCTCATCCGCGCGTAATCGGCTTTTGGCAAATCCGCAAGCTCCCTTTGAGCACGACGCAGAATAAGAACCTTATACATCACAACCGAGCATCCTCGATTTCTTTAACCGCCTGCGCGAATGGAATGGCCTCATCGTCAGCCGATTTTGCTTCGTCGTAGGCCCGAATGCATTCAAATTCTTCCTGTGCATCCATCAATTCGCGATAGCGATCCATGCTTAGTAGC
>JANPCJ010000155.1:0-4668 GCA_031430895.1 Chloracidobacterium sp.
CGGTTGAATAAAACGGCGGCCAGTATTCATTTGTCGCTGACGCGACAACAATCGAGCGTGGCACACGTCCCGTGGGTTCAAACCCACGGCTAAATTCATGCCACCGCTAAACGCGGTGAAAACAGCGGATCGATGAACCAAGAAGAACGAAGCCGTAAACCTATGACACTCAACTATTTACAGCCTTAAGTTGGCGCCATGGGGCAAGCCCGTCTTCCAGACTCTCCTCGATCAACTCTCCAATATATTTAAGATATTCCTAGGGCCGTCCACCCGGATTCCACGACGGCCTAAAATCCGAATTTACCAGCCACATCACCGGCCCGACCATCGAATTGATCGATCGGGTCATGTGGACAAAATCGATTGTTTTCACCTCATCGCTCGCCTTGTGATAATCGGTGTGCAGGCCGAAGCTTGAAACTGTGTGAGCGATAATCCCGGCCCTGGCAAGCTGTATATTGTCCGAGCGCTGAAAGAAATTCTGCTCCGGATGCGGGTCCTGCACCAGTTTGGCTCCGCGTTTCGCAAGCTCCGGGCCAAGATTTGAGCGCTCGTAGCCAGTCAGCCAAAGCTCCTCGGGTTTTACCTTTGCATCCGGCCTTCCGATCATCTCAAACTCCAGATTGGCAACCAGCTTATCCTTTGGAAACGGCATATTATTTACAAAATACGTCGCTCCGAACCCGCCGGCCTCTTCGCTGCCAAAACAGACGAAATAGACCGTGCGTTTTGGCTTTGCACCGCTGCCAAGAACACGAGCAAGTTCGAGAACGGCGACCGAACCGGACGCATCATCATCCGCACCGTTAAATATCTTGTCGTCGCCCGGTGCATTTTCGCGAACGCCGAGATGATCGAGATGCGATGTCAACAAAATGACCTCTGAAGAAAGGTTTTTGTCGGTTCCGGTGATCTTGCCCATCGCGTTCCATGTCTGCTGGGCCTTTGACGGAGCGAGCTTGCCGCCGAATTCGATCTTTTCACCATCAGCGAGAGCGGCCAGCATATTCGCCGATGCCTTGCTGATGATGACGATCGCGGCTGGTTTTGCGTTTGTCGCGGTGTACGACGGCATCCGGCCGCCCATCGTTGCCCAATTCGCCCGCCATTGCGGCGATTCTTCGAGCATTATTATCGAAGCCCCGACCGCGGTCATCGACATAAGCGATTGCATCGCCAAACGCGGCAGGTCAGTTCCATCCGATCTGATAAGCACCGCCGAACCTGCATTCGGTCTGCCGTCGAGAGCGATCTTTTGCAGCGCGGCGCTGGCCGCGTCCGTATTTGTCCGCCAAACGATCATCTCGCCGCCGTGGACCAACGAGGCCGTTCCGTATTTTATCCAGGGACTCTCGGCAAATGTCCGACGTGAAATATCCACGCTCTGCACATAGGTCGGCTTCCCGGCGGCATCCATTTCACCCGCCGGCTCAAGCCCAAACTGCATAAACTGCGAACCGATATATTCCGCCGCTACTCGCTCAAATATAGTCCCGCTGCCACGGCCCTGCATCGCATCGGACGCCAGAAAGCCCATCTCGGCCCGGACGTCGCGATCCCTTACGATGGACGCCGTTGCAGGTTTCGACTCTTGTCCCACGCCGAGCATCGCCGCAGCGAGCAGAATGATAACCAGTTGAAATTGTCTGAATGCTTGATTTTTCATGCGGTTTATCGGGTTAGATTACGTGTGTCGCACGTTAATGTTTCCGAAAACGCCTAGCCCACGAGCAATTGTATCCCACGGACATAAAGCCGCTTGTTTCGATAGCCGTACCTAACCCTGGTCAGATAGTTTTGATTGTGCAGGATACCGCCATCGCGAAAGAACACACAAGTGCCGTTTCGACAGCCGACCAACGGCCATGTAACCTTGAGTGGAAAACCGTCTCTTTCCTGTTTTCTGATCCAACGGCCCAGTGCAGAAAACGACCTGAAGCGGTAATGTTCGAATTCGGGATCGATGTTCGTATTCTCGATCGTCAACCTAACGCTGCCGCGACGCAGATGTTTCGTATCAAGCCCTCGTAATTCTCCCAGCGAGTATGCGGTCGCGACCTGATTCGCCATTCGCCGCAACTGTGATCGAGACTGGGCCCGAGCAGCTACGAAACCGGTGGAGACCAATAGTAGCAAGATAAATATGTTTCTCATACATTCAATAAGGCTGCCGTGCGAATTTCTTTCGTCTATTTCGCGAGCCCGCTGTAATATCGCCAGTTTGTCGTAAAATCCTTGGTCAGCTTTTGGTTCGTGAGGATCGCCCGCACCATCTCGACCGGTATCCGGCCTTCTTTTAATATCGCGTCATGAAACTGTCGGTCAGTCATCTTTTTCGAATCGACCAGTTCGCGATGGAGACTGTAAAACTGCAGCCCGCCGATCATATACGCGATCTGATAAAGCGGCCCGTACTCGCCGGAAAATGAGCGGCGGACTTCAGCGAGTGCATTCTCGCGTTCGTGGCCGACTTTGTTGACGAGCATATCGACGCACTCCTGCGGCGTCATTTTTTCGAGGTGAAAATTGAGAGAAAAGATGATCCGCGCCGCCCGGTGCGAACGCCAAAACAGTGCCCCGATCTTGTCCTCCGGCGTTTTGCTAAAGCCGCGGTCCCACAGCAAAAATTCCCAATATAAAGCCCAACCTTCGCCCCAGAAAGGCGTACTAAACATTCGTCGGTACGGACGATGGCGAGCAGTCATATATCCCTGTAAATGATGACCCGGGATCAATTCGTGATGTGTCACGGCCCGGGCAAAATGCGGATTATTGCCGCGCATCGACATCATCTTTTGCTCGTGTGTCATTCCATTTGTCGGATATGAGACAAGAATAGTCTCGCCGCCGAGAAAAAACGGTGCCACAAGCTGCCGCTCCGGCGTCATCATCTCCATCCGCCAGCCATCGCGGGCGAGCAGTGGCACTGTTACAAGGTCGTTCTTCTCGACGTATTCGATAGCCTCATACGCCTGCCGTTTTATCAAATCGGGCTGCTTCCCCGGCTCGACATATTTCAGCTTGACGGCCTCGATGGCCTTTAAATAGTCGTCGCCATGGCCCATCTCGCGCGATGCTTTTTTAAACTCGGCGACGCACCATTCGAATTCTTTATTCGCAATCTCGACCAATTCCTCAGGCGTGTACGGAATCATCTCGTACTGCAATTCCTCGATCAAAGCTGAGCGCCCGATCGGATCGCCGATGATCGTCACTTTATCGTCGGCCTTTATCCCGACGAGCTTTTCCGAGATAAACGCTTGATACTTTTGCAGAGCCTCGTCGACAGATTTGTAAGGCTCGGCGTTCCACCACGTAAACATCGGGTCGTAGGCGTTGTGAAACGTATACCAATTCCGGAGTGTGTTCCGCAGTCCGCCAACCGTCCGCACGGCCCGGTTCGCAACCGTCCGTTTCGGCTTCACCGCCGAAGCCCCGTCAAACGATTTCTGCGTCGCCGCAATATCCTTACTCAAGTCCGTCAGCAAGGCCGCCGTCTTCGCGGAATCAATCGTTTCCAGCCGCCGCCGCGTGTCCTCAAGATCGCTTATAACTTTTGCAAACGGCATCAACGGCGCCATCTCGGCCAACTGGGCCGCTTCCCGTGCAAGCTCTTTTTGCTCGTGCTCAAGATAGTTCCTGAACAACAGATAATCTATTTGCTCGTCGTGATTAAGCGAGCCAAAATCGAGGCGGTTTATCAAGTCCAGTTCGTCGCCATAAAACCGCCTAAACCGCTCCGACCGATTGGCCGACTCTCGGGCCGTATGAAAGCGGCTCAGTATTCCATAATCCTCGCCAAACTTCTCGATCATCCCGCGAAACCGCGACGGCGGCTCGTTGTAAGCAGCGAAATCGTCCTTTAGAGTCTGCCCGAAAACCGACTGCGCAATTATCGAAAGACCAAAACACAAACAAACGCTTCTACGAACAAGAATTCTCATAAATATTTTTCCAATTGATTTATAGAATTCTAAACCAATACGGTCTCGGAGGGTAGTGTGTAAGCGGTCGCGACTGCGTTCTTGAGATTTCGGACTTCGCCCCCTGATAGTGGAAACGGCTATGCCTTTCCGTTAAGCCACCCAACCAAATCCCCTCGGCTCCGCCACCACTTTCACCGCGTTAAAGCGGTGTCATGAATGTAGCCGTGGCGTTTCAACCCACAGTTGGCATTCACAACAATAATCCGCGTCGCGACTGCGACCGCATGAACCGAACTTGAATGCCGATGTACATTGAATAAATAAAATCGCATCCGATGTTCTTCAACCGCCGCCGACGCGACGCTGATTTTGGGCAACGACCTTTCCGTAACACCGCGCCTGCAATCAAACCGTCGATCTGCAACGAAGCGTTATAAAAACCCGAATGCAACCCCGGCACCGGCTGGAAACCCCTCGAAGACCTGACAGCCGACATGATCCACCGGAGCCATGTGAAGAAGCAATAACTTGTTTCGAGTTCACTAAAACAAAGAAGCGAATCGTGCAACGATCCGCTTCTTTTTTTCCAGGCCCGGTGAGCGGAATGCCATGGATATTATGGTTCCAACGATAGCAATTGTGCACCATGTATCACTGCGAGCACATCTATTTGTTCTGGTTTTATTCGATAAATAATTCGATATGGTTTCTCGATGATTTCCCGGATGTCGTCTGCTTC
>JANPCJ010000156.1:0-7980 GCA_031430895.1 Chloracidobacterium sp.
GCAGATTTTGTTGTCCCGCGCACATCCTGATTTCATGAAAAAGCTGTTCGCGCAGGAAGTGCCCGAAATTTATGATGGCATTATCACGATCATGGCGGCTGCTCGTGACCCAGGGTCGCGCGCGAAAATTGGGGTGATCAGCCGTGACGGCAGCATTGACCCGGTCGGGGCCTGTGTCGGCATGAAGGGCTCGCGTGTGCAGGCGATCATTAAAGAACTTCGTGGTGAGAAGATCGATATTATCGAATGGTCGGACGAGCCTTCGGTCTTTGCGGCTAACGCTCTTTCACCCGCAAAGGTGTCTCAGGTTCGGATCACCGATATCAACAACCGATTGATGGAAGTCATCGTCGGTGAAGATCAGTTGAGCCTGGCCATTGGTAAGAAAGGCCAGAATGTTCGTCTCGCGACTCGGCTTGTCGGCTGGGAGATCAAGATCGTCAGCGAAGAACTGCTCAAACGTGAGATCGCGCAGCAGATGGGCAAGATGATGGCGTCGGGCGAGGCGGTGCCGATCACGGCCCTCGAGGGCGTGACCACTTCGCAAGCTGAAGCGCTGGCCGAAAAAGGTATCAAGGATGTCGAGGCACTGGCGGCCGCGACGGTTGACGATCTGGTCGATTTCCTAGATATCAGCATGGACAAAGCGGAAGCGATCCGCGTGGCCGCGGGAACCATTGTCAAGGCTCGAAACGCCGAGATCGGTGTTGAAGAACCGGTAGAAGAGGGCGTCGAATCTGAGGTCGAGACCGATTCGTCGGAGACTGGTAAAACCGAAGAAACCGTCGCCGAAGCATCTGACGAGTCTGACACTTCAGCGGAATCGGAAATCGCGGCTGAAGTCGCCGTGGAATCTGATGCTGACGAGAACGTGGCTACTGAAACCGAGACCGCAGATAACGGTCAGGCGGAAACCGCGGCCGAGGAAATGGAGCCGTCATCTGAGACGGGCGCCGATGAGGCTGCAGAATCCGGCGAACGGGAGCTTTCAACGGATACCGAAGGCGGCGAATCCGAAGCCGACACTGCCGAACCGAAGAAAAAGAAGCAACCGAAAAAATAATTTCAACCGTCGCAAACCTTTGCCCGGATGATATTTAGACACGCTTCGAACGAGTTGGAATTGATTAAATATGGCGATTGGTAAGAGCATTAGAATCTACGATCTTGCACGCGAAGTAAAACAGGATACTAAGCGCGTGATGGAAGATCTGCGGCGTGAGGGCGCGGACGTTAGCGTTGCGTCTAATTCCGTCAGTTATGTGATCGCCGAAAAGGTTCGCAGCAAGTACTTTCCAAAGACGGAGGTCGCTCCAAAGCGGGCGATCAAGATCATCAAGGCAGCCGCCAGACCGGTCGAAGAGGCTCCGGCGGAGGTGGAAGCCGCGCCCCTCGCGGTTGAGGCTCCCGTTGCGGCAGCGCAAATTGCGGAAGTAGCCGCCCCTCTAGCTCCGACCGAGGACGGTACGGACGTGGCCGCTCCCCGGCAAGTTAAAAAGCTCGCTAAGAAACTCCAGCCGGAACCGACTCCCGAGGCTGCGGCTCCGCCGGTACCCCAACGTGACATCAAGCCAACGGAAACCGATGTAGAAGCTGAGCCGCTTCCCGAGACGATAGCCGTCGAGGAAGTCGCGGAAGAAGCTCTTCCTACGCCGGAAGTTTTCGTGGCCGAGCCGACCCCCGTGTCAACGCTAAGCCCGTCAGGCGTCCGCGTCAAACAGATGGTTTTGAACCCGGACGCTCTAAAGAAAGGATTTAAGCCGGGTGAGCGTGTCGTTAGCGAGGCTCCAACAAAAACAGGAAGTCTTGTGGCCGAACGTCCGCGTGTTGACGACCGCGGACGGCGCATCGAGTTTCGAGGTACGCCGGGCGAGACCGCCGCTCCGCAGTTGACCTACACGCCGCCGGCGGACAACCGCCGCCGCCCGGGCCGCTCCGGTGGACGAAAAGGCAACGACAAGACGGGTAGATTTGCCGAACGCGATGTCGATGCGCCGCAGAAGCGCTCGATCGAAGAGCGGGTCATGGATCAGGTCGGAGCGGTCGATGCCGGTAATCTGAAAACCGTTCGTTTGACCGAAGGCGCGACGATTCGTGAATTTGCCGAGGCGCTTGGCATCACGCCGCGTGACATCGTGCAGCTTTTGATCAAACGCGGTATTTTCGCGACGCTCAATCAGCCGATGGGCGAAAAAATGGCCACCGAGATGGCCCATGGATTTGGTTACGATGTCAGCTTTGTCGCTTTTGAGGACATGGTCATCGAGCAGGAATTTGAGGAGCTGATCGCTGCGGATGCGGATGACACCGAAGAGACAAGGGCACCGGTTATCACCGTCATGGGCCACGTCGATCATGGTAAAACCTCACTGCTTGACGCGATCCGTTCGGAAAATGTCGCCGAGGGCGAGGCCGGCGGAATCACTCAGCATATTGGAGCGTACAGCGTTCTGGTTCCAAACGCCGACAATCCGAAAGTGCCGCGACGCGTCGTTTTCCTCGACACGCCGGGTCACGAGGCGTTTACAATGATGCGAGCCCGCGGCGCCAAGGCGACCGACATTGTTGTTTTGGTCGTTGCCGCCGACGATGGCGTGATGCCTCAAACCATTGAGGCGGTCGAGCATTCGAAAGCCGCGGGCGTACCGATGATCGTCGCGATAAACAAGATCGACAAACCCGGAGCGAATGTGGAAAAGGTGAAACAGGGTCTCGCGGGTCTCGGATTGCAGCCGACCGATTGGGGCGGTGAGACGGAAATGGTCGAGGTGTCGGCCAAGCAACGCCAAAACCTCGATACTCTCCTGGAAACGGTGTTGCTCCAGGCCGATATTCTCGATCTGAAGGCAAGCCCGACGCGTCGTGCGTCCGGCGTCGTTCTGGAAGCCAAACTTGACAAGGGACGCGGTGCCGTTGCGACCGCTCTGGTGCAGCAGGGAACTTTGCGCATCGGCGATCCTTTTATCGTCGGTCAGTTTTCGGGCAAAATACGGGCGATGTTCTCGGATCGCGGGGAATCCGTCACGACGGCGGAGCCCGCAACGCCGGTCGAGATACTTGGTCTTCAGGGCGTTCCTCAGGCCGGTGATACTTTTCAGGTCGTTTCCGATGTCGAGCGAGCTCAAACTATTGCCGGACAGCGTCAGATGCACGCCCGCCAGACGGCAATGCTCAAGACAACGAAACGGGGCATCGAGTCGCTTGGCCAGGCCGAGATCAAAGAACTTCTGGTCATTCTCAAGGCTGATGTTCAAGGCTCGGTCGAGGTATTAAAGGGAACACTGGAAAAACTTTCGACCGAGAAGGTCAAGGTGCGGGTCATTCGTGCCGGCGTCGGTGCGATTGCCGAATCCGATGTTTTGCTCGCCTCGGCAACACAGGTCGACGATGCGTCGACCGCCGTCGTTATTATTGGTTTCAATGTCCGACCCGAGGCCCGAGTCGCTGATATAGCGAAACACGAAGAGGTCGACATTCGGCTTCACTCGATCATCTATAAGGTAGAGGAAGAGATCAAGGCAGCGATGATCGGCATGCTCGACGCGATCGAGAAGGAAACGATCCTCGGCAAGGCGGTCGTTCAGGAAACATTTAAAGTTTCAAAGGTCGGAACCATTGCCGGTTGCCGGGTTACCGACGGCCTCATCCGCCGCCAGGCAAAGGCACGGCTTATCCGCGACGGTGTTGTAACATGGGAAGGCGATATCGCGACGCTCAAACGGTTTAAAGACGATGTTAACGAGGTCAAGAACGGCTTTGAATGCGGTATCAGCCTTGTCAATTTTAACGATCTCAAGGTCGGCGACGAGATCGAGGCATTTGTGATCGAGAAGATCGCGGCGACAGAGTTGTAATATTATCGTGGTGAGGTGACGTTCTTATGTTAACGGAAATCGTTGAACGTACAATCGTTGGACCAGGCGGCAAGATCGAGTTCGAATCCGAAGAACTTGTTGACGGCTCAATCGTAGAGTTGCGAATCCGACCTGCACCCGATCCGGATGAAATGGACACGACTGAGTATTTGATGTCGAATAAGGCGAATCGCGAACGACTTTTAGCCAGTATTAGGGAAGCGGAAGAACATCCCGAAACGATGATTCGATTTGAGAGCGTGGAAGAACTTGAGGAATATTTTTTTTCAAAAGACGGCCTTTGATGATATTCGATACTGGCTTCGAAACGATCGTAAAATACTCGAACGCGTCTTCATGCTGATCAACGAGATAGTGATGAGCCCTTTTGCCGGAAAGGGGAAGCCCGAAGCCTTGAAGTATGAACTGCGTGGCCGCTGGTCGCGCAGGATCAACGAGAAACATAGGATCGTCTACAGCGTTACAGACGACAGCATCATAGTCTACGCATGTCGTCATCACTACGACAAATGAGACGGCCGGAGCGCTTGGGAGAGGCGTTAAAAGTTGAAATTTCAGAGGTTGTCGGGTTCGAATTGGTCGATCCGCGGCTCGAGATGGTCACGGTGACCGAGGTCGAGGTTTCGGGTGACCTGAGGGACGCAAAGGTTTATGTGCTGATTCGCGGCACCGATGAGGAAGTTGAAAAAGCGCTGAAGGCACTGAGAAACGCGGCGACATTTGTTCGCCAGCAGGTAGCGATGAATTTAGATCTTCGCCATGCGCCGCACGTGCATTTTGTCCGCGACACCGCCGAGGAAAATGCCGCGCGTGTCGGCGAGATACTTGATGATCTCGTGCGAAAAGGCGAAATAAATAAGGAAAATAGTGATGAGTGAAAAGTGATGAGTGATGAGCGGTAGAAACCAATTTCTTAAACTCATCACTCCTCACTTATCACTCAACACTTGCACAAGAAGTGTTAAGTCAAGTAGTAGAGTTAATTGAAAACAAGAGCAGGTTTGCGATTACGACGCATATAAAACCTGACGGGGACGGCGTTGGTTCGTCGCTGGGGCTCTGTTGGCTTTTGCGTTCGCTTGGAAAGCAGGCCGAGGTAATTGTGCACGGCGACGTTCCGATAGCTTATCGAAGTTTGCCGGGTGCCGATGAGATACGCGATATCAAAGTAATAGACGGCGATTACGACGCGGTTTTTGTGATCGAATGCTCGGATCTGAGCCGCCCGGGCATCGCTGGACTCGAAACGCAATTCACGGTCAACATTGACCACCACGCCACCAGCGAACACTTTGGCACGATAAACTGGATTGACTCAACCGCCTCGGCAGTGGGCGAGATGATTTACAATCTCTGTAAAGCGATAGGCGGGCGTATTTCCAAAGACATTGCTGAATGCGTCTATATGGCGCTGGTGACCGACACCGGCTCATTTCATTTCCCCAACACATCCGACCGAACGCTCAAGGTGGCCTCCGAACTTATCAAGGCCGGGGCCAAGCCGGCCAAGATCGGCGAAGCCGTTTATAATAACTACCCTTGGTCGCGTATCGAATTGATGCGTCAGGTTCTCGCTACGGTAAAACGCGACGCGAGCGGACGGATTGCGTCAATGCGTCAGACATTGGAGATGAATGAGCTATCAGGCGCGGTTGACGGAGATAACAATGGCTTTGTTAACATACCCCTTGCGGCGCGAGATGTTGTCGCGGCGATTTATATGCGCGAGATCGGACCGGATAAATTTCGCGCAAGCCTCCGTTCGAAAGGGACGATAAACGTCGCCCAGGTGGCTGAGAAATTTGGCGGCGGCGGCCACAAGAACGCCTCTGGTTTGAGTATCGACGGAAATTGGGACGAGAAAGAAAGCGAGATAGTCGCCGCTCTTTTTGAGGCCGTCGAGAAAGCCGATAATGGTGCGGCTTAGATTCCGAACGACCTGCGGTAGCGGGTCGTTAACACAATGATATTCTAACCGGCGATTCTGACTTCACGTGACCGACAGTTTCACCAATGGCTGAAAAACGCTACAAGTGGCGCCGCGACGATTACCGCGAAAACACCAAGGGCCTGTTGATGCTCAACACCGGCGATGGTAAGGGCAAGACCACCGCTGCTATCGGGGTTATGGTCCGGGCCGCCGGACGTGAGATGAACTGTGCGATGATACAGTTCATGAAGTCAAAAACCGACCGCTATGGCGAACATGAGGCGCTCGGTAAGCTCGGCGTCGAGGTCCACACGATGGGCGACGGATTTACGTGGGACACCAACGACAAAACCCAGGACATCAAGACCTCGGAGGAAACATGGGCGCTGTGCGTTGAAAAAATGCGGAGCGGCGACTATCATTTGCTCGTTTTTGACGAGCTGTTGTATGTATTGAGCTATGGATTTCTCGACATCGACGCCGTCATCGCGGAGATTCGCGAAATTAGAAAAGAGCAGCCGCACATACATCTGATCCTGACCGGAAGAAATGTCGATAACGCGCTACAAAAGATGATCGACGAAGCCGATCTTGTCACCGAGATGACTGAGATCAAGCACCCGTTCCACGCGGGCATATATGCTCAGCAGGGAATCGAATTTTGATTATCAGCTTTCAGCTTTCAGCTATCAGTTATTCCGAACAAAACGATCGCAAACGCTAAAACATGAAGCAATCCGTAGAGAAACGAAAGCCCAGCGGCATCGCCGACCATGTTTCTCTCGCATTGGCGACATGGGGAGTGGGGTATATTCCCGGCGCGCCGGGGACGTATGGATCGGCGGTCGCCGTTGCGATCTATCTTGGCATAGATTCCTGGGTTATCGCCCGTGGATTTGGCGGCGCATCGATCCACGCGATTATTTCCGTGTCCCTGCTCATTTTCTGTTTGATCGGAATATGGGCGTCCGGCCGCTCAATCCCGATGCTCGGTAACGAAGACCCTCATTCGGCTGTTGTTGACGAAATAATGGGACAATTCATCACCTTTTGTTTCATCCCGTTCGGGCGCGGGTGGCCGTTTATCCTTGCGGGTTTTCTGCTGTTTCGTCTTTTTGACATCTGGAAACCATATCCTATCGACAGTCTGCAGAGTTTGCCCGGCGGCATTGGCATTTGTGCGGATGATATTATCGCGGGTGTGTATGCGGGAATTTGCCTCGCGGTCGGCTACGCGGTTACGCTATTGATATGATGACGGTCCATGTTTTGCCCGGCGATTCGCTGGTAGGGGAATTCAAGAAAACGAATATTGCGGGAGAGATAATCGTCTGCCGCGACGCCTTGGTCGTCGGCCCGATCGACGCTGAAACGCCGTTTGAATTTTGGGAGCAGCGTGCCCGCTATATCCTCGCCGAATACGCGGAAGACGAGATCGAATATCATGAAAAGGTCGCTGACGAGCTCGAAAGGCTCAGCGACCTTCCCGCCGAGGCCGAGGTAAATCTCTGGTTTGAATATGAACTGTTTTGCAGCGTCAACCTGTGGTTTTGCCTGTCGCTGCTGTCGATGACGGGGGCTGATGTTTATCGCGTCGAGCCGGCGGTTTTAGAACCCGCAGACCGATGGAAAGGTCTTGCAGCGGTGGACGTCGCCGGTCTGAGAAAATGCTTTGACGCTCGCGTAGAGTATTCACCGGACGACATCCGGCTGGGCGTCGATCTCTGGAATGCCTTTCGCCATAGCAACTACGGGCGGTTAACCGAACTCGCGGAAACCGAATCCAATTGTTTCCCCTACCTAAAAGAAGTGTGCGAAGCCGCAATCGACAAGGACACGCGGCCCGCCGAAGTACTAGCTGAGATTCAATTCGAAGGCAAGACCGAATTCGAAGACATCTTCCCAGAATTCTCCCGCCGCGCTGGTGTCTACGGCTTTGGTGATCTGCAAGTCAAACGGATTCTCGATCGGATGTCGAGTGAAAGAGGCTGAAGCTGTCGGGAGTGTTGTGTATTTCAACTAGAGCGGGGCTCACCCCCATTCGCGCCAAGTTAAGGCTGTAAGCCCCTGACACCAATGGAGTTATCATATGTTCTTTGCGAAGGTGTTCGGCCTTCACCGCGTAGCGGTGACGTGAATTTAGCCGTGGGTTTCAACCCACGGACGAGCGTCCGA
>JANPCJ010000157.1:0-7852 GCA_031430895.1 Chloracidobacterium sp.
AAGGCGGAAACCCGACCGGTAGGGAGGGTGCGCAACGCTGATTATATTCAACTCCCCCCTCTGCGAACCGTCGTCCTTTCCGCCGGTTCTTCAACTCTCTCAGCCATCTTGCGCACCCTTCCTACCGGTCGGGTTTCCGCCTTCGTTACCTCGTTAGAAATTTGGCAGGTCATGCCCTTGGCCATACAGGACATAGTCAATGGCAGCGCTCACATGGTTCGGCTTCCACAGGTATCGTCGACTTCCGCCACGCGACCATATCTTTTGTGCCACTTGCACCAATGCCGCTGCTCGGAGTTCTCGTGTGCTGTTGGCCTTGAATGCATTTATGATCATTTCAGGTTTGGCGTATGCCGAGACAACTACATGTGCATGGTTCGTTCGGACATTTATTGCTCTTAATCCGTAGCCGCGCACTTCGCAAACGGCTCTGATAGCTGCATCAACGGTCGCCCGCTTCCGCCCATCCAGCAAAAACGCTTCGCCGGCCCGATTTTCCTTCATCAACGAATCCAGGTTCCGGCTCGGCAAGACCTTGGGTCCTCCGTAAGTATTCTTTCCATGCCGATCCATCGAATGGCGGTCGTCGCCATGAAGCCAGGTTCCATAGGTCCTGAAAGTGATGAGGAAAGCTAAAGGCAATTCGTTGTCGTCCCAGAATTGATCGTTCATCTGAATTCGTTTCGCTCGGCCAACCTTGCCCATCATCTCAACCGGTCGGGTTTCCGCCATCTTCTTTAGCTTGAGCACCCTCCCTAGGTCGGGTTTCCGCCTACAGTATTCCGAGCTTTTGCAGATCGCTGATCGGCTCGTCGAATGAGCATGAACCGAACGACTGGATGCCGTGGGTTCGCAGGCGTTCGAGCTGCCAGGTGTTTAGTGAAAAATCGTCACGCCACGTGGCCGACTGGTTCTCGAAGCGAAAGACTTCGTCGAATTCCTCTTCCATCAGGTCTTCTAACAGCGAGGGCCGGTAGCCTTCGCGGGCGAAGCCGGTCATTAGAAAGAGGTTGAGAAAGCCGTGCATTGTGCCTTTTGGTGAGTTGTTTTCGTATGTCAATGGGCGAAAACAGCGGATCGGGTGATGCAGCCCGGCGGTTGCTTTGAACGGAACATTGGCCGCGAGGCAGGCCCTCACAAATCGAATTATCTGCTGCGTTGTCGGAAATACCTCGGGCGTAACGCCGCCGGTGCGAATCTTTGCCCGCTGTCCCGCGATAGCAAGCGTGGAGATCAGGTCGGGCATCGCCTCGTCAACGGCCAGCTCAAAATATCCGGTGACGCCGCGCGGCATTGCGTTGGCTGCATTCTCGATGAGCGCCGAAGTCGTCGCCCTGATCTCGACCGTGTCGCAAACAACGCCGGGGCCGTTGATCGCATTAAAATTCTCGACGAGACGCAATGTCTCGTATACATTTTCACCGACGATGACGCTGACCCGCCACGCGGTGACGGCGTCTCGCGAGATAAAATCACGGGCGGTTTCGTAAAACTCCCCGAGCCGGGCCGCCGTTACGACAAAACGGCCGAGCATCCAATTGTAATTGCTGTTTCGATACGTCGCGTAATTCAGGACCGCCTCGGGCATCGAAAGGGCGGCGGGCGGAAACAGCCCGGCGTAGTCAATCGCCCCGGCGAGCAGAGTCCGAACCGATTCCTTTACTTTCGATGTCGCGATTTGGTTGTACATTCGTAAATTCGGTCGTCGAGGACGTAGATTTCGATGATAAGAAGATTGACGAAGTTTTACAACTTTCGAGCGAATAAAGCGGTTTAACGAAAAAAAGCTGATTCACAGGCCCGCGCGTAAGCAAGGGCAATTCACGCGGAATTGAACTTATCGCCCTTGTATACGCGCGGGCTTGTGCAATAGCCGGTGAGTTAGAATATTTCTGGACGGCTTGCTTTTAGTCGAAATATTGGAGTATCTTGTCATAATCTCAGCAGTAACGAATTGGAAATTTGATGCGTGTTTTAGGTATTGATCCTGGCAGCGAGACGCTTGGTTGGGGCGTCGTTGACGGGAGCGGATCAAAATATGCACTAGTCGGTTTCGGCACGGTAAAATCGAATTCGAAACAGCAATTTTCTAAGCGGCTGCTGAATATTTATAACTGCGTCGCCGAGATAATGGCGGAACATTCGCCGGATGTGCTGTCGGTCGAGGACACGTTTTATGCGGTAAATGTCGGCGTCGCACTAAAACTAGGACAGGTGCGCGGCCTGATGCTTTTGCTAGCTGAGCAGCGTGGAATCGAGATAGCCGAATACGCCCCGCGGCTCGTCAAACAAACGGTCGTCGGCTACGGCAACGCCGAGAAACATCAGGTACAGGAAATGGTCAGGATTTTGCTTCGGATGAAAACGGTTCCGACACCGCACGATGCCGCTGACGCTCTTGCGATAGCTATCTGCCATTTTCATCACGCCGGATTGGCGGACAAGATAAAACGTCAAAAGCCAGCGTAGTATCGCGGCCAGGGAACCTAATGAAACTCCCGTACTTTACATCGCTTTTTATTGTGACCGCTGTTTTCAACGGCTCAGCGAACGCACAGCAGAAAAAGCCCGCGCCAAGCGTCAAGGCGAAAACGATTGCCGTGAAATCGGCGGAGATAGGCCAGTCAGCCATCGTTATCGACGAAACTCTTTCGGTTTTGCGCATCAAACCAAGTCTATTTTCGGATTCTATTCAAAGAATGCGCCGCGGCCGCAAGATTCAAATCCTCGGCGTGACCGAGGCCGACGGCGTCAAATTTTATCGGGTCACTGCACCGCCGGCCAATTATGGATGGGTCCAGGCGGACGCCGTTTTTGGCAAGTTTCGCGCGAGAGATGAGGAAAGATTGGCAAGGCTCGTGCAGGCGTCCGACGGGTTTGAACAGATTGAGACCGCGGTAGAATTTTTCGACCTCTATCCCGATTCGCGCTTTCGCCCGGCCATTTCACTTCTCTACGGAGACCTGCTGGAAGAGGTCGCCGCGAAGTTGTCTAAGGACGCCACGAGCCGTCTCAGCCGCAAGGAAATGGCCGCGAGCGCCGCTCCGCTCCACAGTTATTATCTCAATTTCGTGAGCCTCGACCGTTATCGGAAACTGAATATCACTTTCCTGTTTAATTCCTCAACCAAACAGTTTCATTATGACGGCGCGAGTTGGCGAGACATAGTTTCGAAATTCTCGGCGTCGAAAGAGGCGGTAGAGGCAAATAGACGACTGGATTCGCTGCGGTTGAAAATGGAAAAATCGCCCTCTGCGGCAAAGTGATGATTCGCGCGCGCTACAGTTCGTTGTCAGTGTTCCCGGCTCGAAGGTCCGGGTTGATGATTCGCGCGCGCTACAGTTCCCTCGTCATAAAAACGCTGTTCGGGTCCTCGACATAATCCGCAAACGGCTCGCAATATCCAAAACCAGCATACAACCTTCGTGCTGGCTCGAAAGCCGCCATCGAACCGGTTTCCAGACTCAACTGCGTATAACCTCGACCCTTGGCCTCCTCACATATGTAGCTCAAAATCTCTTTAGCAACGCCTTTTCTGAGATGATTAGTGGACGTGCGCATTGATTTGACCTCGGCATGTCGAGAGTCTAGCCGTTTTAAGGCTCCGCAACCAAGTAGTTCGCCGTCATCCCAAGGGGTCCAAAACGTGATCTCCGGCGTGTGCAGAGCTTCAATATCCAACGCATGAACACTCTCGGGAGGTGAGAGGTATTTCATGGATTCCAGGTGTTCTTGCAACAGAGCACGTATCTCAGGCCCGTCCAAATCGTCAAGTCTGATCTCCATGTCGGCTTTTATTTTACCTCCTGGTCTTCGGTAAGAGAGACCGCCCGTGCGATCTCGGCCGCAACCCTCGCGTTGTTCTCAAGCAGGGCGATATTCGCCGCCAAAGTTCGACCGCCGCTGCGTTGCGCCATTTGGGAGAGCAGAAAGGGCGTGATTTCCTTACCGGAAATTCCGTTTTCGTCGGCCAACTCTAATGCGGCCGCGAGAATCGACTCCAGTTCCGCCCTTTCGATCTCGAATGACGGCGGCACGGGAACAGTAACGACAATCGAATTTTTCAGACCCAAGCGGTCGCGCGCCGCCGCGATCTCGGCAACCTCTTCCGCGTTTTCAACTCTTTCATCCACGGCCAGACCGCTGTTGCGCGAATAGAACCCGGGCATTTCGTCGCATTGCCAGCCGAGAACCGTAATCCCGTGGGTTTCCAACCATTCGCGAGTGGCGTTCAGGTCGAGAACGATCTTGGCACCCGAGCAGACGACGACCATCGGCGTTTGCGCCATCTCTGGAAGATCGGCTGAAACATCCGCCGAGAACCCGCGATGCACACCGCCGATACCGCCGGTCGCAAACACCTTTATTCCCGCCCGGTGAGCGATGAACACGGTCGTCGCGACTGTCGTAGCGCAATTGATTCGTTTGGCAACGACAATCGGCAGATCGCGGCGGGAAATTTTGCGGATATTCTTTTCGGTAGCCAGTGTTTCGATCTGTCCGCGGTCCAGCCCGACGCAAAACTTACCGTCGAAAACCGCAATCGTCGCCGGGACCGCGCCGTTATCTCTGACGATCAATTCGAGTTTGAGTGCGGTCTCGAGATTTTGAGGATATGGCAGTCCGTGAGCGATCACCGTCGATTCGAGAGCAATTACGGGGGCGTTGCCGCGGAGCGCGTCCGCCACATTTGGGCTAAATTTTATGCCGTCGTCGGAGGCCAATGTCATTGTCAATTCTAAATTGATCTCAATAGATCGCGATTAAAAAGGCAAAACTGTATTTGCGAACAATTGATAATTAACAATTTAGAATGATTTAGAATATTTAGAATTGATAATTTCCCGCAAGAGCGGTTACTTCACAAACTTCCCGATGCGGTTCAATCGCGGATGCGTAATGCAGCCGAAGAATTCACCGTTTGACGCTCCGCGGTCGCAGGACCAGTAAACAAACATCGCCCGCCCGATAATCAGTTCGCGCGGGACGAAGCCCCAATAACGGCTGTCTTCGCTGTTGTCGCGGCTGTCGCCCATGACAAAAAAACTGTTTGCAGGCACCACAGACGTTTTGCCGGCAACACCGAATTCGTAGCCGCGCCGCGAGAGTTTTTTGCCCGCCTTGACGTCGTCCATCGTCTCTTTGCCATAATAGACGCTATAGTTTTCACCATCTCGCCGCTCTTCAAATTCCGACACATCAAGCGCGGAAATATTATCGTCGGCATCGCCGATCATGCGATGCTCGGGTAGGAGTTGGTCGTTGATGAAAACCTGATTATCGCGAAACTCGATCTTTTCGCCCGGCAGTCCGATAACTCGTTTCACGTAATTTATCTGATACGGAACGAGCTTTCGCGAACTGTCATTTTCCGGATGCACCTTGTTGCCCGGATATTTAAAGACGATAATGTCGCCGCGCGCGATCTCACGCTGCGGCAAAAACGGCAATTCGTAGCCGCCGGGTGTAAAGATAAATTTGTTTACAAGCAGGTAATCGCCGACGAGAATCGTGTTTTGCATCGAGCCGGTCGGAACGGTGACGGCCTGCAAAATGAACGTCATGCCGAATATCGCCATCACGAGTGTGACGACAAACGACTCGAAGTATTCGCGGATGGTGGATTTTGGCGGCCCGATTGATTTTGTCTTTATATCGGGGCTGACTGGTTTCTCTTCGCTGCTGCTCATAGGTAATTGAACAATAATACGCTAATTCTTCGACGCGCGTTTCGCGCTTTCTTCACACTCCGGCTCTAATTGGCTTAAGGCCTCGGCGGCGGCCATCATTTCGGCGGCCTTTATCGAATTTCCCTCGCCACTGGCTTTTCCTGTTTCCCATACGACCTCGACAAAAAATGTTCTCGAATGTGGCGGGCCGTCGGTTTTGACCAAATTGTAATCGGCCGTTTTCTGCTTCCGGGCCTGCAGTTCGGTTTGGAACCGGGATTTGAAATCTACCGAAGCCTCCGCCGTCACCCTTCGCAGCCTTTCTTCCATCATCCGCGTAATTACAACGCGGGTCGCGATATAGCCGCCATCCAGGAAAACCGCGCCAATCACCGCCTCAAATGTATTTGTCAGAAGGCTCTGCTTCTGTCGCCCGCCCTTAATCTCACTGCCTCCAAGCCTGATAAACTCGCCGAGGCCGAGGTCTTCGGCGACGCTCGCCAGGGCCGGGCCGCTGACCAGGTGGTGTTTCATCAAGGTCAGATCGCCTTCGCTAGCCGCCGGGTTTCTAAGAAACAACTGCTCCGCCACAACCAGACCGAGTACCGAATCGCCGATAAATTCAAGCGATTCGTTATCGGCGTCACGGACCGTTTCCTCGCTTTCCCCTGGCAGATTCTCATACGCCCATGAGCGGTGCGTCAAAGCGCGCTCAATGAGTTTCAAATCCTGAAATTTATGGCCGATCAGGTTTTCCAAGTTGCCGAGTTTTCCCTGCATTATGCTTAATTTTATGAGGATTAAGGAAAAAAAGAAAGCCGGATGCAATTTTGATGTGCATCCGGCCCGATTTTTAGATACGCGACTTAATATTACGCAGCCTTTTTCCTGACCGTCGCTTTTTTAACAACGGCCTGGGGCTTTGCTCCCGATTTCCCTGGCGGGGTTGCCGGTTTTACACCCGGCGTCGCGGCCGGCTTGATCGGTGTCGCGGGCTTCGTCGTCGCGGGCGGCGTCGTCGATGTCGTAGTCGTCGTTGCCGGAGCTACCGGTTCAGGATCGCTGATCGGCGTAACCGGCGTCATCGGATTTATGAATTGCTTGGCGGCCGCAGTGGTAATCCAAGCATCCACGCCCTCCTTTTTGGCGAACCGAAGATTGTAAGCGTCCTCGACATTCTTCTTCATCTTATCCTTGTAAGGCTTCGCAGCTGGTGTCGACGCCGACAATGTATAGGCACGGGAGAAAGCATCCATAGCTCGTTCCGCCGTACCATTGGACAAAGCGACCTTCGCCTTTATAGCATCCACCTTCTGTTTCGCAACTTCCGGCGTATCGGTGTCTTTTTGATCGGCGGCCATTGCCTTAATTTCCGTCGTCAATTTATCCAGTTCGTCGAAGTAGTAGTAGCCAATCAACTCATACGGGATCGGATTCTTGGTGGTATCCGACGATCCCTGTGTGGCCTTGAACAAATAGGGAGCCGCATCTTTCTTGTTCTTCTGAGCGACCTGCATGATGTAACCAATCGTCAAGTTGAGTTCCGCTAACGCTTTATCTTTCGTCTTGAACGACCAACCAAATAATCCATAGGTTTTGGGGGTTTTGCCGGATTCTAAAGCGGCAATTGCCTGTTTTGCGAATCTGACAGTATCGTCATTGAATTTGAAATTTCCCTTATATGATTCGTCGTAACCGATCGAGCCGAGCGTGATGATAACATCCCACTGTTCAGGTTCCGCGACGAGAATTTCCTTTCCGCTGGCATAGGTGTCGGCAAAATTCGACGCCTTCACGCTTGCGTCGAACCGCGTGTAAAGAGCCTGTTTTTCAGCGTTTTTCTTATCGGCGGAAAGCTTTGTTTCCATACCTGGAAGGTATCGCTTAAGATAATCCACTAGATCCTTCGCCGCTTCGCACGCGCCGTACTTTTCCAAAAACTGTTTTCCCCCTTCCACCGTTTTCTGACGGTCTGCGAGGATGGCCTTTGCATAGTCCGCAAAGTCCTTCCTGACTTTTACGGAAGTGGTTTCCAAAGTGTCAGCGTCGGCACACGGGTCCTGAGCAAATCCTGCAACAGCTCCAAGAGCAAAAATTACGGCCGTCAACAAGCCAATGTTTGCATATCTAAAAATCGTTTTCATCTCTTCCTTCCTCGGGTAAAGCCCTAAAACTAGAATTTT
>JANPCJ010000158.1:0-6681 GCA_031430895.1 Chloracidobacterium sp.
GATTTTCGCGGCCACGTGGCGATGTCGATTTCGGTAAACATCTCCGATTTTACCGTTCCGCCCTGACGACACCGGAAGGCGACTGGGCAAATTTCTCGATCACGCCGCCGCTAAAAATTCCGAAATACAGAACGCCTAGAACGGAGATAATAAGAGCAGCTGTCATGCTAAACGGCATTTTTGGTTCGAGCCATTGTGTAGTGCGTTCGCGAAAGAACATCACCACGATGAGCCGCAGATAGTAATAGGCCGAGATTGCCGTATTTACGACGGCGACGACAACGAGGATTGTCAGCAACGTATTGCCAGCTTCAAGCGCCGGTCGGAATACAAGCACCTTACCCATAAACCCGGCCGTCAACGGCAGGCCGAGCAGCGAGAGCATAAAGAGAGAGAGTGAAAAGGCGAGCACCGGCGATTTGAAACCGATACCGTTGTAATCTTCGAATTCGGTGCGGCGGTCATTCTTCTGAGCGAGAAGCGTGACGATGGCAAATGCTCCGAGATTGGTCACGGCATAAGTAAGCATATAAAACGCGACAGCGGCAATTGCTTCGTCGCGTGCCTGCGTCGTCTTTGCCATCCCGGCGCCGATAAATCCGACTAGCGCGTACCCCGCGTGTGCGATAGATGAATAGGCCAGCATTCGCTTGACGTTGTTCTGCATTATCGCGGCGACA
The DNA here is from genome assembly GCA_031430895.1 of Chloracidobacterium sp. Lineage (GTDB taxonomy): Bacteria > Acidobacteriota > Blastocatellia > Pyrinomonadales > Pyrinomonadaceae > OLB17. The sequence continues at coordinate 681 of JANPCJ010000158.1, forward strand.
TTGCCGACAATGATTGTGATCATCGCCATCACGGTCAGGGCCGTTATCCACGAGTCGTGCAGATACCCGGAGGCCTGTGCTCCGGCGACAAGCGGCAATCCAAGAACGAAAACCCTGAGAAACGATGCAAACGCTGCGGCCTTTGGTCCGGCGGCCATAAAGCCGGTGATCGGCGTCGGCGCGCCCTCGTAAACATCCGGCGTCCAGACATGAAATGGTGCCATCGCGATCTTAAATCCAAACCCGATTATCATCATCGCACCGCCGACGAGCAAAAGAGCGGGGAAGTTTGGATTGGCGACTTTTTCAGCAATGAGCGTCAAATTTGTCGCACCCGTCGCCCCGTAAATCAAAGCCATACCGTACAGCAAAAAAGCCGACGCATACGAGCCAAGAATGAAGTACTTCATTGCCGACTCATTAGATTTTAGATCGCCCTTTCTCAAACCTGCCATCACATATGTCGCGATAGAAAGCGTTTCGAGGCCGAGGAAAATTACGACAAGATCATTCCCCGCCGACATCATCATCATCCCGAAAGTCGCAAACATCAGCAGAGCATGATACTCGCCAACCGGAACTTTTTCCCGCTCTACCCAAACCGTCGAAATCAGCACCGTCATTGCCGAAACAAACAGAAATACAAACGAGAAACTAAGCCGCAGATTGTCATGGGCGATCATCCCATTCCAAGCGGTGGCCGGCTGGTCGCCGCCCCACATTGTCGCAAGGACAACGCCCGAAAGCGTAAGACCAATAAGCGAGATCGCTCCCGTCACCGAGCGCTGTTTCGGAAAAAAACTGTCATAAAGCATCACCACCACACCGGCGAGCGCGACGATCATTTCGGGTAGGATGATCGCGATATTCGTGCCCGGCGTTAATAGGTCTGTTAGGAAAAATAAAGTCATTTAGCTATGGCATCGGAATCAAAAGGTTTTTGCATTCTTGCAAGCAAAGACTGATTACTGTTTTGCCTTGTCAAAATCGTCCGCAATAAGAGCGGGGGCAAGCCCGCCTTCCTGACTGCAATATTTTTTGTTGTCTTTGTTTTCTCATCTTGAATTCAACTTGGCGTTAATAAGATTCAACAATCGTAAATGTGTCAAAAATTATCGGTATTCAACGATTCTTTTGTATTACTAATTTTTGCGCAACACGTGTCATCAATTGCAGTCCGGAAGGCGGGCTTGCCCCCGCTCTTTGATTATTGAGTACGTACCCCTCCCGGAATTTCAGGACAGTATGCAATATACCAATCCTCGGCCTTTTCAATAATAGCTGTAAATTCGCTACTCATAAATCTCACCTCATGGTGACAATTATCTTTTATCGCTCACGGCTTCTGCAACGGTGCCGCCAGCCTGATGCACGACCCGTTCTTGGATCGCTTTGACAGATTCCTGAGAACGCTGAAGGAATGGCTTAGGAAACACGCCCATGTAGGCCATTAAAAACAGCAGCGGTATCATCAGACCGATCTCACGCCAGCTAAGATCGGCGAGCGTTTTGTTTTTGTCGTTCGTCACCTTTCCAAAGAACACGCGCTGGACCATCCAGAGCAAATAAACGGCGGCGAATATTACACCCGTTCCCGCGAGCATCGTCGCCACGTAATTCCAATTCCAATTTAACAATGTCACGGCGTCAAGGGCGTGGGATTGGAACATACCGACCATGATTAGAAATTCGCCAACAAAGCCGTTGAGGAACGGCAGGCCGACGGATGCCATTGTCGTTATTACAAAAAGCGTAGCGTAGATCGGCATCACATTTGCAAGTCCGCCAAACTGCGTAATCTCACGAGTATGCCGCCGCTCGTAAATAAATCCGACAAGCAGGAACAACGCGCCGGTCGTTACGCCGTGACTCAACATCGTGTAAAGCGCACCCTGCATTCCGGCCTCGGTGAACGAAAACATTCCGAGAATCACAAAGCCCATGTGAGCGACGGAAGAATAAGCTACGAGACGTTTTACGTCAGGCTGAACCATCGCAACCAGCGCCCCGTAAATGATGCCGATAATCGCAAGCGTGATAAATATCCATGCGGTTTCGCGGCTCTGGTCGGGGAACAACGCGAAATTGAACCGCATTAAACCATACGTCCCCATCTTGAGAAGCACGGCCGCCAGGATCACGGAACCCGCAGTTGGGGCCTCGGTATGTGCGTCTGGCAGCCAGGTGTGAAACGGAAAGAGCGGAACCTTGATGGCAAATGCGATGGCAAAAGCAAGGAACAACAGCATTCCGGCTTGAGGCGCCAGAATTAAATTCCCCGCCTTCATCGCGTTCAATATCGAAACAAAATCAAACGATCCACCAAGCCCGGTCTGGTCGGCATAAATGTAATAGAGAGCGATGATCGCCACCAGCATCAGAAGACTACCGAGCGCCGTAAAGATAAAGAATTTGACCGCCGCGTAAATGCGATTTTCGCCGCCCCAGATGCCGATCAGAAAAAACATCGGTATGAGCGATGCTTCGAAGAATAGATAGAAAACCAGTAGATCGAGCGAGACAAAAACGCCGATCATCGCCGATTCGAGGAGCAACAAAAAGATGTAGAAAGCAGTCGGACGTTTTTCAACCGCGTGCCATGTCGAGATGACGGCGATAGGCATGATAAATGTCGTCAAGATGACCAGCCAGAGGCTCAAACCATCAACGCCGACGTGATAATTCGTATTTATCGCCTTTATCCACGGCACATTTTTCTCAAAGAAGAATCCGCCCGGCCCCGCAATCGCTGATTTTGAAAGTAGAACAAGCGAAATGAGAAAATTGAGAATAGTAAAACCGAGCGTGACCCATTTTAGCTGGCTTTCCTGTTTCCGAAACATCTGGTGAGCAAGCGTCAAAACCGCTCCGACCACCGGCAGGAGGATCAATATCGCTAATAGATTTTCGTTGATGAAATCCATATTTCTCGTTCAGAATTCAAGCTTTAGCTTGCTCTGATTTCGCGAAGAGGCAAGCTAAAGCTTGAACTCTGAACTAAACGACGAGTTTTAACCCGAAATAAATAAAGTACCCGATCAAAGCCAGAGCGCCGATCAAGATGATCGCCGCATAGCTGCGTACAAACCCGACCTGTAATTGCCGCACGACACCGCCGAGTTCCATGACAAAATGACCAATGCCGTTGACTATGCCGTCGATAAAGCCGAGATCAAACGCTTTCCACAATCCGTTTCTCGAAAGATTTGTGATCGGATCGACGATGTAGCCGTTGTAAAGCTCGTCGATACGCCATTTTTCTTCCAGAATTTTTGGCATCTCGCGCAAAGGTGTTTTGCCAAACATCGCCCACCCGATCGCGATGCCGCTGAGGGCGAGAAGCACCGACAAACCGGCCAGAAGTCTTTCGGTCTGAATCACCTCCGGCGAATGAGCGGCATCCGATTTTTCACCTTCAAGTTTTGGAGCGGCCGCCGCTGCGTACAGGCCTCGAAGATCGCCGTTGTCGATGAGCGATGCATGCGGTTCGGCCGATTCGTGGCCCTCTTTCTTGCCTACCTTCGCGATTACCGGTTCGAGCGTGTGCTCAAAGACATTTGGAATCGCACCGCCGCTCAATGCATAAGGAATGCCGACCAAACCACCGGCTGTTGAAAGAACGGCCAGGATTATCAATGGAACGGTCATTGTCCAGGGCGACTCGTGCGGGCGGAAATCGTGAGGGATATGATGATGTTCTTCCTCGTCATCGTCACCGTCCGACAAACTTAAGTTTGTCGATCCGTCCGTGCCGGGAGTTCCGTCCGACATGTTGGCGGCCGTTCCCACTTCGTCGTGCGGCAAACTGAAGTTTGCCGGACTCGGTTCATCGTGAAAACGCTCGCTGCCAAAGAAGGTCATCAGCATCAGCCGCGTCATATAGGCGGCGGTAAGAACGGCCGTTATTAGACCGACACCCCAAAGCACATAGTTCCAGTTATCCGGCAGATTTGGCGCGGCAAATGTTTTGTACAGGATCTCGTCCTTTGAGAAAAATCCTGCCCAAATCGGGATACCGCAGATCGCGAGCCAGCCCATCATCATTGTGATAAATGTGACGGGCATGTATTTGCGAAGATTCCCCATCTTTCGCATGTCCTGCTCATGATGCATCCCGTGAATGACCGAACCGGAGCCGAGAAAAAGAAGCGCTTTGAAAAACGCGTGTGTCATCACGTGAAAGATCGCCGCGACAAACGCACCGACGCCGCACGCGAGGAACATATATCCAAGCTGCGACACCGTCGAATAGGCGAGAACTTTCTTAATGTCGTTTTGGGCGAGGCCAATGGTCGCGGCGAATATCGCCGTGGCGCATCCGATCATCGCGACAATAAACATTGCGGTCGGCGCGTTCTGATAGATAGCGTTACAACGCACGACCATATAAACACCCGCCGTAACCATCGTCGCCGCGTGGATAAGAGCCGAAACCGGAGTCGGCCCGGCCATCGCATCCGGCAGCCATGTAAACAGCGGAATCTGCGCCGATTTGCCGGTCGCTCCGATAAACAAAAGAACAGCGACCGAGGTGATTCCCCCGGCAAAGATCGTTCCCCAGCCAAACGGCTCCGTTCCCATTCCGGCAAAGATATTCAACGCACTCGCAACCTGCGTTCCGTCGACCGTCTTATCGTAAAACGAGATCGACCCAGTCAGCGTAAAGACCAAAAATATCCCGATCAAAACGCCCCAGTCGCCGATGCGGTTCATTACAAAGGCTTTTTTCGCCGCAGTTCGGGCCTCGTCTTTTTTTAGGTAAAAGCCGATCAGCAGATAAGAGCAAAGCCCGACGCCTTCCCAACCGACAAACATCAGCAGAAAATTGTCCGCCAAAACGAGGGTGAGCATCGAGAACATGAACAGGTTCAGATAAGCGAAAAAGCGGTAAAATCCCGGATCGCCTTTCATATAACCCGTCGCAAAGATATGTATCAGCAATCCGACAAAGGTGACAAACAGCGCGTAGATCCCACTGAGCCGATCCATTCCCAGTCCAAAATCCGCCCGAAACCCGCCGACCTGTATCCAAGTCCAAAGATGATCGAGCACCGGCCCATCCGCCGACAAAGCCCCGACATGCGGCACACCTATACCGAACGCAACCATAAACGCCACAATCGTCGACACGGCAATCGTTCCGCAAGCGACCAAACCGCTAAACGCCTCATTCCTCAGCCGCCCGCCGATCAGCCAATTGATCACGGCCCCGGCCAGCGGTGCAAAAATTATTAGACTTAAAAGATTGTTTTCAGTCATTCTAAAAACTTAGATCGCCGTCCTCAGTCTCAACTACAATATCTTGTTCAACAAGCTCAAGCCAAAAGTCCCGAGCGTCTGTCGTCGCTGCCCGTTCGGCAAGGGCATTGTCAACGTCGCCCCCGATGACTTTTAACTCCGGGAATCTCTGGAGTAAAACTGTAAGGTCCCGACGATCCGACCATGATTTCGCTTGTCCATACCGCGACCTGTACGAGGTCACTTTGCTTGCAATAAGCTGTGCAGGCGTCAAGACGCGAATCTGTTCAATGATTTGGGTCGCCGGAAATTCCGTCTCGGCTCGTACATCAACCAAATGCCGGTTTCCTTCCTTGCGTGTCTGATAAATCCGCAGCCCTTTATCCCGAATCTCTCTTACCCGAACAGCAATGTGAAATCGTTCGCTAAGATGTTTACGCAGTTCCTCGGCAAACTCCTTGGCTCGCGTCGAGAGTATATCGACATCCTGCGTGGCACGAGGCTCGCTGACATAAGCGTTCACCGCTTGCGCTCCAAACAGAACCGCATCGTCGCGCCCTTGCAAAAATTCGAGAACGGCCTCTTGAATTCTCGATAAAGGCAACGGCTCGTGCATCACAAATTCCTGAAATGTCAGAACGTCGGCGTTTAGCATAAGAATCGTTTTTATTCCGGCCTAAGGCGGCTCTTTAATGCAAACGAGGGGGCCCCCAAAAGGCGGGACTCAAAAACAAAATACAAAAAATTCTAGCGTCATGGACGT